>NZ_JAXIOO010000021.1:0-60983 GCF_049311065.1 Arthrobacter sp. 7Tela_A1
GCGCGGGGGCGCCGCCCGCCCCGCTGGGGGGGTTTCCCGGTGCGCGCAGCCGCCGGGGAGGACCTGCCGGAGCTAGAAACCCTGCGAGGCTAGAAACCCTGGGAGTCCAGGAGAGCGTCCTCTTCCTCTTCGCCCGTGGGTCCCCGGCGCTTCCGGACCGGGCGGGTCCGACGCGGTACCGGCGCCGCGGAGTGCAGCTCGTCGTCGTCGTCTTCCCACTCCTCGTCCTCGCCGGATTCGATCCGGTTCCAGGCTTCCTGACGGGCCGCATATCCCAGCCCCACAAAAAACAGCAGCCCGAAGGCGTACCACTGCAGGGCGTACGAGAGATGCGGACCTTCGTCCAGGGACGGCTTGGGAGCAGCCTGCGGACGGGTCTCCGGCGCGGGATCCTCGGTGTCCATCAGGGCATAGGCAGCCTGTTCCAGGGGATAGCCGAGCTGGGATTCATACTCCGCCAGGTCGATGGAAGCGAGCTGGCCGGCAGGAGCGCCGCGCAGCAACGCCGGTTCCGCAGGCTTGATGCGGGCCGTCACGGTCACTTCGCCCTCCGGTGCGGCGGGAATCTCATCCGGCCACCCGGCTTCGTTATTGCCGATGGCCAGCCAGCCCCGGTTGATGGCAACGGCTGTTCCGTCTTCCAGCTTCAAGGGCACCAGGACTTCGTAGCCCGGACGGCCGTTCAGTGGCCGGTTACGCACAATCCTCTGATTGGCCGTGTCATAGACACCGGTCATTTCCACCGGCAGCCACTCCGCTGACGGGTCGAACTCTTCGAAGTAGCGGGCAGCTTCGGCAAACGGAACGGGATCGGCGGAGTAATTGGTTTCCACCCAGCCGATGTCCTCCTTGATGGCGTCCCTGCGCTCCAGCTGCCACGTCCCGAGGAAGGCGCAGATTGCGGCCAGCGCGCAGACGAGGGCAAACCAGCCAAGCCAGCGGCTGGAAAGGAGGAACTTGTACATCTAGGCGTTGTCGCTTTCGCTAACCGGGGCCCCGGGAAGGGGCAGTGTTTCTTTCCAGAGGGAACGGGCCTGCAGGTATTCCTGCAGCCAGCCGCGGTGCTCTTCGCAGGCCAGCCAGATCTTGCGGCGCTCCGGCGGATGGATCCGCGGATTGTTCCACAGCAGCTGCCACACTGCGTCCGCCCGGCAACCCTTGCGGGAACAGCGGGCGCGGTCTTCGGCTCCGGGGCCTCCGGACAGTTGGTCCAGCAGGTTCATGCGGAGGCGCTCCGGCCGTCCGTGCCGTCGTCGTCAATGATTTCGCCGGAGAGGACGGTCGTCTCGGGAGAGTCCTGCGCCTGGGGAGCACGCGCTTCCAGGGCGGGGGCGGGAGCGTCCGTATACGGGGAATCCGCAGCGTCCATGTTCCGGGTGTCGCTGCCGCCGTTGGCGATGACGACGGCGAACCAGGGCAGCACGACGGCGCCCACGATCACCACCCACATCATCCAGCCATGGACAAAAAAGAGCAGGAAAAGGCAGACCATGCGGATGCTCATCGACACGGTGTACTTGACCATGCGCGAATGCATCTCATCTGTGTGCGCCGTACGGGCGTCCGTAATCCGCGGAATACCGCCGCCGGCCTTCTTGAGTCCCTTTATCATCACTCTCCAAACAAGTTTCCCCATTGTCTCACTGACGGCAGTGTTCTTGAAGTTGCCCCCGGCGCCGATAGGATCGTTGCTCAAGCAACCCGCCCCCCAGCGTAAGGATTCTGCGTGCACAACGATTCCCAGACCCCCACCGGCCGAAGCGTCCTCGTCACGGGAGGGAACCGCGGAATTGGCCTGGCCATCGCGAAGGCGTTCGTTGAAGCAGGGGACAAGGTTGCCATCACCTACCGAAGCGGAGAAGTCCCCGAAGGCATGCTCGGCGTCAAGGCCGATGTGACGGATATGGCGTCGGTTGATGCCGCCTTCACGGAAGTGGAGGCCGCCCACGGTCCGGTGGAAGTGCTCATCGCCAACGCCGGCATCACCAGGGACACGCTGCTGCTGCGCATGAGCGAAGACGATTTCACCGACGTCGTGGACACCAACCTCACCGGTGCGTTCCGGGTGGTCAAGCGGGCTTCCAAGGGCATGCTGAAGCTTCGCCGGGGGCGGGTCGTGCTCATTTCCTCGGTGGTGGGGCTCTACGGTTCCCCGGGCCAGGTCAACTACGCCGCGTCCAAGGCCGGTCTGATCGGAATCGCCCGCTCGCTCACCCGCGAACTCGGCTCCCGCAACATCACGGCCAACGTGGTGGCCCCCGGATTTATCGACACGGATATGACCCGCGCACTGCCTGAAGACACCCAGAAGAGCTACCTCTCCTCCATCCCGGCGGGCCGTTTCGCGGATCCCGAGGAGGTCGCCGGGGTGGTCCGCTGGATCGCAGGCCCCGAGGCCGGCTACATCTCCGGCGCCGTGATTCCTGTCGACGGCGGCTTGGGCATGGGGCACTAGGCGCGACACTGGGCGCCGGGGATTCCTTGGAGGTTTCCACCAACGCGCGGCGGCATCCGGGCTGGAAGGATAAGATCCAGCGCTGCAGAGTTTAGTCACCTTCCACAAAGGAGTATCCATGGGCCAGCTAGAGGGCAAAGCCGCAATCGTCACCGGGTCATCCCGCGGTATCGGAGCGGAGGCAGCCAAGCTGCTCGCCGCGGAGGGTGCCGCAGTGGTGGTCAACTACCGGCAGAAGGCACCGCGGGCCAACAAGGTTGTGGCGGGGATCGAAGCTGCGGGCGGCCGCGCCGTCGCCGTAGGCGCTGACCTCACCTCCCCGGAAGGGCCCGTTGCCCTCGTGGACGCCGCCCTGGAATCCTTCGGCACACTGGACGTGCTGGTCCTGAACGCCTCCGGCGGCATGGAAACCGGTCTCGGGGACGACTACGCCCTCAAACTCAACCGCGACGCCCAGGTCAACATGCTCACGGCGGCCGCCGAACACATGAAGCCTGGTTCACGGGTGGTCTTCGTCACCAGCCACCAGGCCCACTTCATCAATACGGTCCCCACCATGCCGGAGTACGAGCCGGTGGCCCGCAGCAAGCGTGCGGGGGAGGACGCCCTGCGCGCCAGGATCCCTGAACTGGAAGAAAAGGGAATCACCCTTGTGGTGGTCTCCGGCGACATGATCGAAGGCACGGTCACGGCCACACTGCTGGACCGCGCCAACCCCGGCGCCATCGAAGCACGCCGGGAAGAGGCCGGGCGGCTGTACTCGGTTGAAGAGTTCGCCGCCGAGGTAGCCCGCATGGCCCTCGCCGATGTCCCCACCGGGCACACCGAGTACGTGGGCGGAGCGGACTACCTCGGCGCCTAGTCCTACAGCTTCGCGAAGTGCTGAACCACGTCCAGTCCGGGCAGGTTCAGCACGGCATCAGCGGCGGCCTGCACAGCCGGCTTGGCATTGAAAGCCACGCCCAGTGCGGCCGCCGCAAGCATGTCCAGGTCGTTCGCGCCGTCGCCCACGGCGATCGTCCGGTCTTCGCGGATCCCCAGCTCAGCAGCCCATTCGCGAAGGGACTGCGCCTTCACCGCACGGTCCACCACGCGGCCGGTTACCTCACCGGTCAGGACACCGTCCTCGATCCCCAGCTCATTGGCGCGGGCGAAGGTCAGCTCCAGCCGCCGCGCGAGCGGAGCCAGCACCTGGTTGAATCCTCCCGAAACCACGGCGACGGCGTGTCCCGCCGACAGGAAGGCCTTCACGAGGGCTTCGGCGCCGTCGGAGAGTTCAATCCTGTTCCCTACCTCGGCAATCACGGATTCCGGCAGCCCGGCCAGTGTCTTGACCCGCGCATGCAGGCTCTGGGCAAAATCCAGCTCGCCGCGCATGGCGGCTTCGGTCACGGCGGCTACTTCGGCTTCCCGGCCCGCGTGTGCGGCAAGAAGTTCGATGACTTCCTGCTTGATCAGCGTGGAGTCAACATCCATCACCAGCAGCTTGCGCCCCGGCTCGATCAGGGAAGCGGGTACGACGGCGCTCTGGGCGGGCGCCGCACCGCCGTCCAGCGCCGCGGCGGCTGCAGAGGCGACGGCCAGGCGCAGTGCCTGCAGCCCGCCGTCGTACGTTACAAACAGTTTCGAGACCACATAGCCGTCCCCTTCAGCGTTTTCCAGCTCAACGATTCGAGCGCCTGCGGCCATGACGGCCTTCTGGACACCGGCCAGATAAGCGTCAGCGAGCTCGCGCCCATAGCTGACGACGCTGTATTCCGGAGATGCTTCGGGGGACATGCGGGGTTCCGTTCTGCGTGCGGCGGGGAGCGGCCGGTGGGTGGACACGGCCGGTCGGACATGCGGCGGCGTCGCGTTTCGCCAACGCGCCTTTCTTTAGCCTAGTGTCTACTGCTATGAGTGATGTTCTTGAATTTGCCGGAGTAAGTGTCGTCCGGGGCGGAAAAACCCTCTTGGACGGCGTTGACTGGCAGGTGAGGGAAGGGGAGCGCTGGGTCATCATGGGACCCAACGGAGCCGGCAAAACTACGCTGCTGCAGATTGCCGGCGGCCGGATGCACCCCACCCGCGGCATGGCCGGAATCCTGGAGGAAGTCCTCGGCGCCGTGGACGTCTTCGAACTGCGTCCCCGCATTGGGCTCGCGTCCGCCGCGCTGGCCAACCAGATTCCGGAGCATGAAACCGTCCTTAACGTAGTCCTGACCGCGGCCTACGGCATGACCGGCCGCTGGCGTGAGAAGTACGAAAAGCTCGACGAGCGCCGCGCCTTCCGCCTGCTGCACGACTGGGGAATGTCCACGTACATCAACCGCCGCTTCTCCTCGCTCAGCGAGGGCGAACGCAAGCGTGTCCAGATCGCCCGTGCGCTGATGACGGATCCTGAACTGCTGCTCCTCGATGAACCCGCGGCCGGCCTGGACCTTGCCGGCCGGGAAGACCTTGTGGAGCGCCTGGCCAACCTGGCTGCCGACGAGGAAGCGCCGGCCATCGTGCTGGTCACGCATCATCTTGAGGAAGTACCCCCGGGCTTCACCCACGCGCTGCTGATGCGAGACGGCGCCGTCGTCGCCGCAGGCGAGATCGGGTCCGTTTTCACCGAAGACCACCTGAGCAAGGCGTTTGACCTGCCGCTGTCCGTCCTGCGGGATGCGTCGGGCCGGTACACCGCCACAGCGCGCCGCTAGCCAGACCCAACCATGTTCCTGTCTTCGGCAGGGTGGCTTCATGACGCCCTGGTCCTCTTTGCCGGTCTCTGGGCCGGAACCATCAACGCCATTGTGGGTTCCGGAACGCTGGTGACCTTCCCGGTGCTCGTGGCCCTGGGCTATGCACCGGTTGCCGCGACCATTTCCAATGCCATGGGCCTGATCGCCGGCAATGTGGCCGGCTCCTGGGGATACCGCAGGGAATTGTCCGGGCTCGGCGGCACACTGCTGCGCCTGCTGCCGGCGTCGGTCCTCGGCGGCATCACCGGCGCCTGGCTGCTGCTGCACCTGCCCGAGGATGTCTTCGGGACCGTGGCGCCGTTCCTGATTGTGCTGGCCCTGTTCTTTGTCGTCTTCCAGCCCAAGCTGCAGTCCTGGGTGAGGGAACGCGCCGCCAGGGACACGGGGCCCGGGACACTGAGGCAGGGTCCCGCCCGTCCGTCGTGGACGCTGACGGTGCTGATCTACCTCGCCGGAGTCTATGGAGGCTACTTCGTGGCCGCGCAGGGCATCCTGCTGGTCGGCATCCTCGGGATCTTCCTGCACGGGACACTCCAGAACGCGAACGCCGTCAAGAACATTCTTGTCCTCGGAGTGAACCTGGTGGCAGCGGCGTCTTACCTGCTTTTTGCCTTCGACCGCATCGTCTGGCCCGTGGTGGCCCTCATCGCCGTGGGATCCCTGATCGGCGGGTTCGTGGGTGCCGCGGTCGGGCGGCGGCTCCACCCCGTTGCGTTGCGCACCGTGATCGTGCTGCTGGGGCTCGTCGCACTCTGGATTATGGTTTTCTAAGTGAGCGTTATCCATCTTGAATCAGCCGATGACCCCCGTGTCAGCGACTACACCCGACTGACAGACACTTCGCTGCGCCGCCTCCGGGAGCCCGCAGAAGGCATGTACATTGCGGAATCCTCCAAGGTCCTGCGCCGGGCGGTTGAGGCGGGGCACCTCCCGCGTTCATTCTTCCTGGCTGAAAAATGGCTGCCGGACCTGCAGGACATCCTGGACCGTTTCCCCGGCGTTCCCGCGTTTGTCGGCACCCCGGAGATTCTCGAGTCAATCACGGGTTTCCACCTCCACCGCGGTGCCATGGCGGCCATGCACCGCCCCGCCCCGCTGGAACTGGAACCCGTTCTGGCCTCCGCCCGGCGCGTGGCGATCCTGGAAGACATCGTGGACCACACGAACATTGGCGCGATCTTCCGTTCCGCAGCTGCCCTTGGCGTTGATGCGGTGCTGGTCAGCCCGCAGTGCGCCGACCCTCTCTACCGCCGGTCCATTCGGGTGAGCATGGGCACGGTGTTCCAGGTCCCGTGGCTGCGCCTGACGGACTGGCCCGGTGTACTTCCGCGCCTGCGTGCCGCCGGATTCGTGACCGCCGCGCTGGCCTTGCAGGACGATTCCCTGACCTTGGAGGAACTGGGTGCGCAGCACCACGACAAACTTGCCCTGGTCCTGGGAACAGAAGGGGATGGACTTTCCCGCAGCACGCTGGCAGAAGTCGACGTAACGGTCCGCATCCCCATGCAGGGCGGCGTGGATTCCCTGAACGTCGCTGCTGCCAGCGCCGTGGCATTTTGGGAGTGCCGGGTCCCTTAGTTCCCCCTGCTGTTCTGTTCCCGGGCTGCCGGTGCAACACTGGGCCGTGCACGATGCGGTACCTCCGGCGAGCACAGGGTCCATTCCATGTCCAGACGCGCTATCCCGTACAGCCGGCGCCTTGCGGCCGTTTTCCTTGCTGCGCTGCTGGCGCCGGCTGCGGCGGCCTGCGGACCCACAGCTGAGCAGGTTGCCCGCCGGACCGCGGAGGCGACTGCTGCCCCGGCCGTAACCCCCGCTCCGCAGCAGCCACGGATCCGTACAGCTGAACCGGAACCTTCGCCCTCTCCCACGGAGACGATGAGTGTTGGGGTCAGCGGCTCGCAGGCCTCCATGGCACAGGACGTCCAGGATGCCTGCCAGTGGCTGCTGCAGCGGGATCCCCGGCCTTTCCCCTCCGACCAGTCCGGGGACTGCCTGGCTGCGGCCATGGTCGCCGGCACCGGTGCCGCGCAGAGCGTCTCCACGACGGCCAGCTGGCTCCCGCCCGGAACGTACAGCATGGAATTCTCCACCAGCCCGGACTTCGCCATGGAACTCACCAGCGCTGACAAATCGCTCGAAATCACGGTGGACGGCGGCGTCAGGACCCTGCGTACCGGGGAGAATGCATCCGTAACGGCGAATGCCTCCGGCAGCCCGGAGGAGGCCTACGCCGCCGTCCTGGTTGACGCGGCCGAGCTGACCAGCAATCCGGACCGGGTGCGCGGCCTGCTTGAATCCGCGAATCCGGCGGCCGTCGAGTACGACGCCGTTTACGACGGGACGCCGGCAACCCGCCTCACCGCGATGGTTGAAGCCGATGAACCGGGGGACTTCACCGGTTCTCTGGTGCTGGTTCTCGATGACCTTTACCGGCCCCTGGCCATTGAGTACGTCGGCAAGACCCGCGGAATCGAATCCGCCATCAGGGCAAAAATCACCGGCTGGGCGGCAAGCACGCAGCCGCGCTAAAGTGGGGGAAGAACCTGTCTGCCGTGTTTTCGGCATATGGGCCGGCCTTGCGCTAACATTGATTGTTGGCCAACTGGCCGTCCAAGCTTTTGAACCCCATCGTGCCTGGCAAAATCCAGTCACCTAAAGAAGGTATTACTGTGAAGTCTGATATCCACCCCAAGTACGCCCCGGCAGTCTTCCGCGATCTCGCGTCCGACACCGCGTTCCTGACCAACTCCACGGCTACGTCCGCCAAGACGATCGAGTGGGAAGACGGCAACACCTACCCCCTCATCGAGGTGGAAATCTCCTCCGCATCGCACCCGTTCTACACGGGCAAGCAGCGCATCATGGACTCCGCCGGCCGTGTCGAGCGCTTCAACGCACGCTTCAAGGGCTTCGGCGGCAAGAAGTAACAACGCACTTCTTTGCTGCAGCTTAGTATTGAAAGGTCCGTCCCCGATGGTGCGGCCGGCCCGAGCGGTTTGTCATCCAGAGACATTCCAGCAGGGACCCGCCATGAGTGAACAGCAGGAGTCCCGGCACGGGGAGTACAAAGTGCCCGGCGGCAAACTGGTCGTGGTGGACCTCGAGGTACGGGACGGAGTCCTGGATTCCGTCTCGCTCAGCGGAGACTTCTTCCTGGAGCCGGACGATGCCCTGGAAGACATCAACCGCGCCCTCACCGGATTGCCGGCGGACAGCACTGCGGAGCAGATTGCCTTGGCGGTCCGTTCGAGCCTGCACCCTGACGCCGTCCTGTTCGGTTTCTCTCCGGAGGCCGTGGCCATTACCGTCCGGCGGGCACTGGCGAAAGCCACCGGCTGGGCAGACCACGAGTGGGAAATCATTCCTCCCACCCCCCTGTCCACCCATATGCACGTCGCCATGGACGAGGTCCTGACCGAGGAGGTCGGTGCCGGTCTGCGGAACCCCACCCTGCGGTTCTGGGAATGGGAAACCCCGTCCGTAGTGATCGGCAGCTTCCAGTCGCTGCGCAACGAAGTGGATCCCGACGGCGCCGAACGGCACGGCGTCACAGTCGTTCGGCGGATCAGCGGCGGCGGAGCCATGTTCATGGAGCACGGCAACGCGATTACCTATTCGCTCTACGTTCCGCAGTCACTCGTGGATGGGCTGAGCTTCGCCGATTCCTACCCGTTCCTCGACGCGTGGGTCATGGAGTCCCTGGAGCGGCTGGGCATCAAGGCCTGGTACCAGCCCCTGAACGACATCGCCACGGACCAGGGCAAGATCGGCGGGGCCGCACAGAAGCGGCTGAGCTCCGGCGGGATGCTCCACCACGTCACGATGTCCTATGACATCGACGCCGACAAAATGGTCCAGGTCCTGCGGATCGGCAAGGAGAAGCTCTCCGACAAGGGAACCCGCAGCGCGAAGAAGCGGGTGGACCCGCTCCGGCGGCAGACCGGACTCAGCCGGGAAGAAATCATCGACACCATGATGCAGACCTTCACCGAGCGCTACGGAGCCAAAACCACCGGCATCACCGACACGGAGATGGCGCGCGCAAAGGAAAAGGTGGAGCAGAAGTTCAACACTTCGGAGTGGATCACCAGGGTCCCGTAGCGGCCCCTATACCGCCGGGCGTCCGCCGCCCCCTAGACTGCCGAGCATGGAAAAGAAGTCGCTGACGGCGCTTGTCAGAAACCACCTGGAAACCGCCCGGCAGGCTTCGTCCGGCCGCAGTTCCGCCACTGTCTACGGCGGGCACGAGCACATCCTCCGCCAGACGGTCATCACCCTGGCAGCCGGCTTCGTCCTGGACGAACACGAAAACCCCGGCGAGGCCACGGTCATGGTGCTCAAGGGACGGTTAAGCCTCAGCTCCGAGGGCACTGACTGGGAAGGTTCCGCCGGTGACCTTCTGATAGTTCCCCAGGCCAGGCACGCCGTGACCGCCCTCGAGGACTCGGCCTTCCTGCTCACTGTGGCCAAACACCCCTAGGCTGTTACCTCGGCAGTCCGGCTGTTTCCGGCTGTCCGCGGTCAGCGCGCAGCCGCCTGGGCGCGGAGGGACCTCAGGAGATGGTCCTGCTGTTCGATCACGATCCTTCGAAGTGCCGCCGGTGCTTCCGGATTGAGCTCAAGCCATTCCTGGCTGAGCGCCAGGACCGGATGGTCGGCGGGAACAGTGTGCAGGGGGAGATCCTGTGCCCCGGGATAGAGGCCGGCGACCACGCGGGAGGCGAGCTCGATGCTGCGGCTGGACCACACTGATTCGAGGGAAGCAAAGTAATCGCTGACGTAACCGTCCAGCAGCTCATGCCCGCCGAGGGTGATTCCTTCAATCGTGGCGGAGAGCAGCTCATTCGAGAGCTCTACGGTGTGCACGGCCCGCTGCCAGGCTTCTGCCTTGACCCGGGGATCGGGAATCGCCGCGGCGGCCACCGTGTATCCGACGCGTCCCGCGGCAGTGTTGTCCCCGGCCAGTTCCGCCTTGAGTTCCTCGGGACCGGCCGATCCGGTGGCTGAAAGCGCCTGCCAGAGCCGCCAACGCAGGTCCGGGTCCACGGCCAGCCCCGGATAGGCAACGCTTCCCGAGAGCAGTCCGCGCAGAAGTTCGTTGTGGCTGGTGCTGTGGCGGCCCAATGCCGCCGCGGTCCGAGCCAGAATCAGCTGCCGGTCGGTACCGCCGGGCGCCTCTGCGAGCTGGCCGCTGACCGCCTCGAAAAGCTGTTCGCGCACTTCGTCCCGAATCTCGGCCGGCGCATAACGCTCCACTGCGTACCGGGCATTGTCCAGGAGTGCCTGCAGGACACCCGCCCCGGGTTCTGACGGAGCCGTCCGGATCACCAGGCGTACGTAGTCGCGGGCGGAGAGCAGGCCGTCGCGAACACTGTTCCACAAGGCAGAGAGGGTGATAGCCCGCGCCAGCGGATCCCGCAGCCGGGGAAGGACTTCCAGCACGGTGGCCAGGGACGCGGTGTCGAACCGGATCTTGGCGTAGGTGAGGTCACCGTCGTTGGGCAGCAGCAGCGCGGGCGGCTCGGTGCCCACCAGTTCCGGAACCGGCGTGTGCCGGCCAACGACGTCGAGCTCCACCACTCCCGTCCGCTCGAGCCAGCCGTCGGACGTGAAACCGTAGGAGCCCAGCCGGACGCGGTGGGGCCGCGGCACCTGCTCTCCGCTGACCGGATCAGGCGCATCCTGATGCACGATTACCGAGCTGTAGGTTCCGTCAGCACCGGTCTCCGCTTCAACCTCCAGAACCGGCACGCCTGCGGTCTGGAGCCATTGGCGGGACCAGAGCCGCATGTCGCGGCCCGAGGCGCTGCTGAGGACATCGAGGAGGTCCTCCAGGGTCGTGTTTCCGTAGGCATGCCGGTAGAAGTAGGTCCGGGATGCTTCGATGAATGCCTCGAAACCCACGTAGGCGACCAATTGCTTGAGCACTGAAGCGCCCTTGGCGTAGGTGATGCCGTCGAAGTTCTGTTTTGCCGCTTCGAGGTCGGGAATGTCGGCGACGATGGGGTGGGTCGTCGGCAGCTGGTCCTGCACATAGGCCCAGGCCTTGCGCCGGTTGGCGAAGCTCACCCAGGAGTTCGTCCAGCCGGTTGCCTCGTCGACGGCCAGGGCACCCATGTAGTCAGCAAAGGATTCTTTCAGCCACAGGTCATCCCACCACCGCATGGTCACCAGGTCGCCGAACCACATGTGCGCCATTTCGTGCAGGATGGTGTTGGCCCGGGCCTCGTACTGGGCCTCGGTCGCCTTGGTGCGGAAGAGATAGGCCTCGGTAAAGGTCACCAGCCCGGGATTCTCCATCGCTCCAAGGTTGTATTCCGGAACGAAGGCCTGGTCATACTTCCCGAAGGGGTACGGATAGGCGAACAGGCGGTGGAAGAAATCCAGCCCGCGCTTGGTCGTGTCAAAGATGTTCTCCGGATCGAAATGCTCCGCCATGGACGCCCGGCAGTACGCAGCCAGCGGAACCACGAGTTCGGTGCCGTCGTCCAGGACGGCGCTCCAGAGATCAGTGGCCTTGAAGTAGCCGCCGGCCAGCACACAGGTGATGTACGTGGAAATGCGTTGGGTGGGGGAGAAGTCCCAGCGGCTCAGCGTCCCGTCGCCCAAAGGGGTACGCGCCGCTTCCACACCGTTGGAAGCGACTTCCCAGTCCGACGGCGCCGTGACATGGAAAGTGAATGAAGCCTTCAAATCCGGCTGTTCAAAGTTCGCAAACACCCGCCGGGCGTCCGCGGGTTCGTACTGCGTGTACAGGTAGGTCTTTCCGTCGGCAGGATCCGTGAAGCGGTGCAGGCCCTCGCCGCTGCGGCTGTAAAGGGCGGTGCCTTCAATGCTCACAGTGTTGATCCCGGCTTGGAGGTTGCGAAGTTCGATCCGGGAACCCGTCACGGTTTCCGCGGGATCGTAGGCTTTCCCGTTCACGACGACGGCCTGGACCCCGCCGTGGATGAAATCCACGAAAGTCGAGGCCGCGGATTCGCTGCAGGTGAAGTGGATGGTGCTTCTGGAACGGAAGCCGGGTGCCGCCGGGTCAGCGGCATTCCCCAGGTCCAGTTCGACGTCGTAGGACTCGACGGTCAGCAGGCGGGAGCGGGCAGCAGCTTCATCGCGGCGCAGGTTTTGGTTCGACACCCGTTCATTCAACCATCTCGGGTGACGGATCCGCAGGCGCACGCCGGGCACGCCGCCGCCAGGTGCGCCCGGCCAGTTCTCCGGCAGCCTGCAGCGACAGAGATCCCAGGACAATGAAGTACGGCACATAGAGGTACAGGAAGCGCGCCCGTCCTTCAGAAAACATCAGGAACACCAGCAAGCCCAGCAGGCACAGCCTGGCAATTACCGGCCCCAGCGCCTGGAGCCGTTCTGTCCGGAGGAACAGTGCCGCGCCGCACAACCCCAGCAGAAGGAACCAGGTGCCCTGCCACACCGAGAGAAGGAACCCGAAACCCGGACGCCCCGGGCCGTAGAAGTCCTGGACCCAGCGGCTGAAACCGTCCCCGGCCAGGAAAGCGTTCGCGTCCATGCTGCCTTCACCCCAGCTGAAGAAGGATCCGTCGCCGGTGATCCAGCGCAGTTTCGCGTTCAGGAAGCCTGCGTACCCGACCGGCCCCATGGACTCAACCCGTTCCGCGTATGCCTCCAGCCCTGCGTTGAACCGTTCCTGGGGATCCTGGACCGCCAGGGTGGTGGTCCGGTCGTCTTCGTTGTATGCACCGTAGTAATCCCCGTGAGGTCCTGGATACTGCTGCGCTCCCACCTTGAGGAAGTGGGTAAAGGGCAGTGCCTGGCTGTCCGCGGTTCCCGCTGCGGGAAAGCCCGATGCCACCTTCCAGTTGTCCACTGCCGCGCTGGTCCCCGCGAAGGCTGCTGCGGCAAGTGCGGCGGCAGCCGTGCCGGCCAGCAGGTCCTGGCGCCAGTTTGAGCGGCGGATGGACAGCAGGAGCACCAGCACGGCGCCTGCCAGGGCGATCAGGACTGGTGGTTTGATGCCGTAGCCGACGGCTGCAGCCGCCCCGGCGGCGGCCCAGAGCAGGAGCCGGACGGGCAGCCGGGATCGTTCAGCCAACCCCACCAGACACAGGATGAGGATGGGAAACAGCAGCCCTGCCGTATCCGAGTAAAAGACAGGCAGCCAGGGAGAAAGCGCAATCAGGATGAACGAGGGAACCAGGGTCAGCCTGGCAACCTGCTTTCCACCGAAGAGCAAACCGCAGGCATACGTCAGCAGCATGCCGGCGAAAAGCACTGCGGCATTCAGGTAGGCGACTGACTGCCGCAGGTCCACCGCACCGGAGGACTCTGCCGCTGCCAGGTACTTGCCCAGGAGCAGCATGAGCAGGAGGTTGTTGGGGTTCACCGCGAAATAATCCCGGTCAGCTGCCTCGGGTATCCCTTCGGAAACCGCTGTCCCGGAATAGTAGATCGCAGCTGCGTCCCAGTCCGGGGGCAGCCTGACCGCATCAGCCACTCGCGCGCTCACCGCGAAGACCGCTGCCCACCCCAGCAGCGCGGCCGGTATCCGCAGCCACCGTACCGAAGACAGTGCGGCATCAAGCCGGGCGAGCAGCCAGGGACAGCCTGCCGCAGCGACCAGCACTGCGGCCCCTGCCAGGACAGCAGCCCACGTCTCATAGCGGGAGTAGCCGTAGGACGGCACCACAAGGTTGGACAGCACCAGCCACAGAATGAGCGCGCACCACGCCAGGCCGGCTGCGCGGGGCAGCAGCCCGGCGGCGCGGGTGGTTGGTGTGGACCCGCCAACAGGTCCTTGGCGTGCTGTGTGGCTCATGGTCCCTCGGGCAGCCCGGGTGGGTCGAAAGATTCTCGAGCCTAAGGCGCAGGCGGCATTGGGGACAATACTCAGCGGGCGGGCACCAGGAGGACAGCCAGGATTAGCGCGCCGGCGACGATGACGGACCAGGACACCAGCGAAGCGGCGACTGCCGGGCCGCCCGTCCGTGCCAGCTGCCGGAGGTTTACGGATGCGCCGAGTCCGAAGAGGGCGGCAGCGAACAGCACTTCCTGAAGACCCGCAGCAGCGTCGAGGACTCCGTCGGGCAGTATCCCGGTGGTGCGGAGCACCACGGCGGCCAGGAAGCCCGCCACGAACAGCGGGACGAGCGGAGGGTACATGCCGGTTCCGCCGCTGCGCCGGCGGTGGTCGAGTCCGGCCAGGGCACTGACCGGGGCGAGCATCAGCACCCGGACCAGCTTGACGACGACGGCGAGGGCCAGGGCTGCGGGCCCCGCTGTCTGGGCCGTCGCGACGACCTGGCCAACGTCGTGCACCGATGCTCCGGTGAGGAACCCGAAGGTCGCCGGGGACAGGCCAAGCATGCCCGACAGCAGGGGAAGCACAGCGATGGCCAAGGTTCCGCACAGGGTCACCATGGCCGCCGGGACAGCGGTCCGCTCGGCGGGAACCGCCCGGGCAGCGGCCACAGCGCCGACGGCGGAGACACCGCAGATCGAGAATCCGGCAGCGACGAGAACGGACTCCTCACCGGGCAGGCGGAAGACCCGGCAGATGACCCACGTGGCAGCGAAAGAAAAGCCGACCAGGGCGATGACGAGTCCAACGGATATCCAGCCGAGCCCGGCAATATCCACCAGGGAGACCTTGAGGCCCAGCAGGACGATTCCCAGCCGGAGGAATCTCTTCGCAGCCAGTGAGAGTCCGGGCCGCCAGCTTCCTGCCACCAATGACCCGGTGCCGGGAATATTGCCCGCCAGCAGGCCCAGCACCACGGCAGCGGTGAGCACCGGGATACCGGAAAACAGCCCGTGGAGGAGGTAGCCGGCCAGCACGGCAACAGCCGCGGCTGCGAAGCCGGGGGCCAGGTTACGGAGGACGGCGGGTTGCGGCATGGTCTTACTGTTCATGAGTTGGACCCCGCGGTCCAACTCGGCTGTGATCGGTTACCGCCCGGAGCGCCCGTTGGTAGACTTGGCTGACCATCCGCCGAGCCCAGTAGGGGCAAGCCCATGCAGCATGGCAGCGATCGCCCGGCCGGCGCGTCTCCCGCTCCGGCCACCGAGCCCAAGTACCGCGTCACAGCACCATGGACCCTTCCGGGACCAGAGGTAGCTTCCCTTCTCGGCACGGACGCCCAACGCGGCCTGACGCCCCGTGAGGTCGAAGAACGCCGCGCTGAGTACGGGCTGAACCGGCTGGCCGGGAAACCCGCGGTACCAGCGTGGCGAAAGATCCTGGCGCTGCTCTCGGACCGGCTAATCCTGGTCCTCCTCGCCGCCGCCGTCCTGAGCGCCGTCGTCTCCGGGGAACTTGAAACCCCCATCGTCATCCTTGCCGTCGTCATCCTGAACACCACCTTGAACTACGTCCAGGAGCGGAGGGCGGAGAGCAGCCTGGAGGCCCTCCGGAAAACGGACGTGGGCACTACCCGGGTGCGCCGGGACGGCACGGCCGCCACCGTTCCGCGCGAAGACCTGGTGCCCGGGGACATCGTCCTCCTGGAAGCGGGGGATTCAGTTCCGGCGGACGGGCGCCTGCTGGAAGCAGTGCGGCTCCAGGCAGCTGAAGCCGCCCTCACCGGTGAATCCCAGCCGGTGAACAAGGACGCACAGGCCACCCAGGACGCAGACGCACCCCTCGGTGACCGCCACAGCATGCTGTACATGGGCACGGACATCAGCCGGGGCCGGGCCCTGATGGTCGTCACGGGCACGGGGATGGCCACCCAAATGGGACACATCGCCCATATGCTCGGCAGCACCCCGGATGAGAAGACAACACTGCAGCGCAGCATTGACCAGCTGGCCGCCCTCCTGACGTGGATCGCCCTGGCCGTCGTGGCACTGGTTTTCGTGCTGGGGCTGCTGCGCGGCGAGGACCTGAGCACCCTGCTCCTAACCTCGGTGTCCCTGGCCGTGGCCACCATCCCGGAGGGACTGACCGCCGTCGTCGCCTTCACGCTCGCCATGGGCGCGTCACGCCTTGCGGCCCGCGGAGCCATCATCAAGCAGCTCTCCGCCGTGGAGACCCTCGGCGGGACCTCGCAGATCTGCACGGACAAAACCGGCACCCTGACACTGAACGAAATGACTGCACGCCGCATCCTGGGCCCCGCCGGTCCCACTTTTCGGGTCACCGGGACCGGCTACGGCGTCGACGGCAAGATTCTGAGCCCGGACGGTGACCAGGTTCCGGCACTGACCGAGGCGTACCTCGCCATGGCCCTCTGCAACGATGCCTCCGTCACCGACGGCGTCCTCTCCGGCGATCCGACGGAAGGAGCGCTGGTGGTGCTCGCGGAGAAGGGAGGCATCGATCCGATGGGTGCGCGGGCCACGCACCCCCGGGTGGCGGAAATCCCCTTCGACTCCGCCTACAAGTACATGGCGACCTTCAACAGCAGCAGGAACCAACCGGGACGCGTTCACTGCAACGTCAAGGGTGCGCCCGGTGTCGTCCTGGAGATGTGCTCCTCTGCAGTCGTTGCGGGCGGCATCGAACCGCTGGACGCCGGATGGCGGGAACGCCTGGCGGAGGAAGTGGCTGCCTTGGCCGGATCCGGCCTGCGGACCATGGCCGTTGCCGGACGCTGGCTGGATGATGCGGTGCCCGAGGACCCGGCAGGCCTTAAGGAAGCAGCAACGGACCTTGTCCTGTACGCCGTCGTCGGCATCATGGACCCGCCCCGCCCCGAAGCGCGCGAGGCGATCGAGCGTGCCCACGGGGCAGGCATCAGCGTCCGCATGATCACCGGAGACCATCTCGTCACGGCGTCGGCAATTGCCCAGGACCTCGGTATCCGGGGCAGCGCTGTTTCCGGCACGGACCTGGACGGACTCAGCCAGGACGAACTCGAAGCGCGGGCAGCTCAGTACGGCGTGCTGGCCCGGGTGTCTCCCGAACACAAACTGAGGGTGGTCGAGGCGCTCCAAGCTGACGGAAGTGTCGTTGCCATGACCGGCGACGGCGTCAACGACGCCCCGGCGCTCAAGCGCGCCGACATAGGAATTGCCATGGGGATCACCGGAACGGATGTCTCCAAGGGCGCGGCGCGGATGATCCTCACCGATGACAACTTCGCCACGATCGTCGACGCTGTCGAAGAGGGGCGCGGCATCTATGCCAACATCCTCAAGTTCGTGCGCTTCCAGCTCACCACGGCGTGGGGATTCGTCCTGATGTTCCTCGCCGCGGCAACGTTCGGCTTCGCCGGGGGAGCGCCCTTCACCGCAATCCAGATTCTCTGGGTCAACATCATCATGGACGGGCCGCCGGCGCTGGCACTCGGGGTGGACCGGACCGATCCCAGCGTCATGCGGCAGCCGCCGCGGAAGCCGCGGGAACCGCTGTTAACCGGCCAGCGGCTGGTGGGGCTGCTCGTGTCCGGGCTTGTGATGGCGGCGGGAACCTGCTGGGTCGGGCTCGCTTCGCCGTCAATTTTCCCGGGAAGCGAAGCCCCGGGGGAGGACTTCGCCACCACCATGGCCTTCACTACCTTTGTGTTCTTCCAGGTCTTCAACCTGCTGAACGTCCGGAGCGAAACGTCGTCGGTCTTCTCACTGCAGACGTTCACCAACCGGAGCATCTGGCTGGCGCTGGGCGCCGTGGTCGTGCTCCAGGTCCTGGTGGTGCAGGTAGGCGTGCTGGAAAACCTGTTCGACACATCCCCCCTGACCGCGGACCAGTGGCTGCTGTGCATCGGGACGGCAGCCAGCATCATCGTCGTCTCCGAAGCCAGCAAGGCAGCCGCAGCGATCCGCCGGCGTCGTGCTACCAGGGAGACGGCCGGTAATCCTTGAGGAATACGCCGTGCAGGTCTTCGCCGGCTTCACCCATCACGATCGGATCGTAGACCCGCGCTGCTCCGTCAACGAGGTCCAGCGGCGCGTGGAAACCTTCCTCGGCCAGGCGAACCTTGGTGGGGTGCGGGCGCTCGTCCGTGATCCAGCCGGTGTCCACCGCGGTCATCAGGATGCCGTCGGTCTCCAGCATTTCACCGGCGCTGGTACGTGTGAGCATGTTCAGGGAGGCCTTGGCCATATTGGTGTGGGGGTGCCCGGGACCCTTATAGCGGCGGGCGAATTGGCCCTCCATGGCGGAGACGTTCACGATGTACTTGCGCCGGGCGGGAGAGGCTGCCATGGCCGGGCGCAGCCGGTTCACCAGAAGGAAGGGCGCCGTCACGTTGCACAGCTGCACTTCGAGCATCTCGAGCGGGTCTACCTCGTCCACCAGCTGGGTCCAGCTGTTGACCGGTGCCGTATCCGGAACCAGGCCGCCGGCGTCGATTGCCGTGCCGGCCTCCAGCTTGGCCAGGGACGAGGAGCCGGCGGTCAGCGCCAGCGACGTCACCGCGTCGCCGGCGAGCACCGGATGCTCCGCCACGGAGCCGGCCAGCGCAGTGGGGTGGGCGTTGTAGGTATTGCCAAACGTGACGAGCTCCGGCATCGGCCGGCCGGAGGGCAGTTCTTCGTGTTCGGCCTCCACGAGCGGCTGGTAGGCGTTGGACGTCCGCCGGACAGTCTGGGCAGCGTTGTTGATCAGGATGTCCAACGGCCCGTCGGCAGCGACGGCGTCGGCCAGGGAAATCACCTGCGCGGGATCCCGCAGGTCAATCCCGACGATCTTGAGCCGGTGCAGCCACTCGGACGAGTCCTCCATCGCGGCGAAGCGGCGGGCCGCGTCCTTCGGGAAGCGGGTGGTAATCGTTGTGTGGGCACCGTCGCGGAGCAGCCGCAGCGCAATGTACATGCCGATCTTGGCGCGCCCGCCGGTCAGCAGTGCACGCCGCCCGGTGAGGTCGGTCCTTGCGTCGCGCTTGGCGTGGCTGAAGGCTGCACACTCCGGGCAGAGCTGATGGTAGAAGGCATCGACCAAGGTGTACGGCTGCTTGCAGATGTAGCAGTTGCGCGGCTTCAGCAGGGTTCCGGCGGACGGGCCGTGGGCCGCACTGCGCAGCTGCGCACCGCGGGTCTCGTCGTCGATGCGGTCCGGAGCGCCGGTGGCAGTGCGGGCCACGACGGCGCGGTCTGCTTCCGCCACCGCGTCCCGCTTCGCAACTTTTCGGTGCTTCTTGACGGCCTTGAACATCTTGGCGGTCGCCCGGCGGACGGCGACGTGGTCCGGATGGTCTTCCTCAAGCACGTGGATCCGGGACAGGACCCGGAGGCAGGCGTCCAGGTCTTCGGGGCTGAGGCCGGTGCTGTCGGTGGGGCCCAGTTCAGTGGTGCTCAGTTCAGTGGTGCTCAGTTCAGTGGGGCTCGGTTCAGTGCTGCTCACGTCAGTGCTGCTCATGGAGTCGTTTCTGGGATGTGGTCCGCCGGGGGTGTGCACGGCGGAGGGCAAAATGGTGCACTTCGACCTTACCGCCACGGGCACGCCAAGCCGGAATCAAGCGGCGGGGCCCACAGCCCGCTGAACCCCGGCGCCTCCAGGAAAGGCCGCCGGGGTGAAGCGGACTCCGTACCGCCTAGTCGATGCGAACTGTCTGCCCCTTGCTCAGCACTGTCAGGCCCGACGCCGTCACGGTGTAGCCGCGGGCAAGGTCAAGCTCCCGGTCCACGCCAATAGTGGCACCCGGCGGGATCTGCACGTTCTTGTCCACGATGGCGCGGCGGACAATTGCCCGCTCTCCCACATGCACGCCGTCCATGATCACGCTGTCGCTGACGCTGGACATGGCGTCGACGTATACGTCATGGGCCAGGACGGACCCGGAAACGCTGCCCCCGGAAATGACCGCACCGTTCGAGACAATCGAGTCCACTGCGGTACCTGGTTCATCGGAAGGTCCGCGGACGAACTTGGCGGGCGGCGAAATGCTCTGCCGGGTGTAGATGGGCCACTGCAGGTTGTAGAGGTTGAAGGCGGGCACGGGCGAAATCAGGTCCATGTTCGCGTCGTAGTAGGAATCCAGGGTGCCTACGTCCCTCCAGTACCGCTGGTCCCGGCCGGTGGCCCCGGGAATCACGTTTTCGGTGAAGTCGTATACCGCCGCTTCTCCGCGGTCCACGAAATACGGAATGATATCCCCGCCCATGTCGTGCTTGGTGATCAGGCGTTCAGCGTCCACCCGCAGCGCTTCCACCAGTGCGTCAGTCGTGAAGACGTAGTTTCCCATTGAGGCCAGGAAGCTGTCGGGATCATCGGGCAGGCCGGGAGTGCTTGAGGGCTTTTCCACGAACGCTGCGATCCGTCCCGGCATGGCGGGGTCCGTTTCGATGACGCCGAACTGGTCGGCCATGGAGAGCGGCTGCCGCACTGCTGCCACGCTGCACGGAGCTCCGGAAGCAATATGGGCATCGACCATCTGGGAGAAATCCATCCGGTACACGTGGTCTGCGCCGATCACGACGACGATGTCCGGCCGGGCATCGTCAATCAGGTTCATCGACTGGTACAGGGCATTGGCGCTGCCCAGGAACCAACTCTTTCCGACCCGCTGCTGTGCGGGCACGGATGCCACGTAGTTCTGCAGCTGCGTGGACAGCCGCCACGTTTCGGAAATGTGCCGGTCCAGGCTGTGCGACTTGTACTGGGTCAGCACCACGATCTGCAGATAACCGGAATTCACCAGATTGGACAGGGCAAAGTCGATGAGCCGGTATTTCCCGGCGAAAGGCACGGCGGGTTTGGCCCGGTCAGCAGTAAGCGGCATGAGCCGCTTGCCCTCGCCCCCGGCAAGGACAACGGACAGGACTTTCTTCGGTGCCATGTGCATACTCCTGACTTCCACCCGCAGGTGGGAAACTGTTTAGCCTGCCGGAGAGGTAAGCCTGCTGCCCAACACACTAGATCACCGCACGTGATGTGCACTACGTTGTACAAGTGCGAGTAGATATCGTTTCCAAGGAATTCCCGCCGGAAATTTACGGCGGTGCCGGTGTGCACGTCGCTGAGCTCAGCCGGGTGCTGGCCGGTCTCCTCGACCTGCACGTCCATTGTTTTGGCGCACCCCGGGAGCTGGACTATCACGGAGCCCGGGTCAAGGCCTATCCCGTTCCGGCTGAGCTGGAAACCGCCAACCCGGCTGTGCAGACCCTGGGAACGGACCTGGACATGCTGCAGGGCTTCCAGGGCGCAGACGTCATCCATTCGCACACCTGGTACGCGAACATGGCCGGCCATCTCGGCTCACTGCTGTACGGGGTTCCGCACGTCCTCAGCGCCCACAGCATCGAACCGCTCCGCCCATGGAAAGCCGAACAGCTGGGCGGAGGCTATGCGCTCTCCTCCTGGGTCGAGAAAACCGCGTACGACGCCGCCTCGGCCATCATCGCCGTTTCTGAAGGAATGCGCCGGGACATCCTCCGCGCCTACCCGGAGGTCACGCCCGGGAAAGTGCACGTTGTCCACAACGGCATCGACACCAGCGACTGGCGGCCCGACCTCGACCCGGATGCCCTGCGGGGCCTGGGCATTGACCCGGATGCCCCGTCAGTCGTCTTTGTCGGGCGGAATACCCGGCAAAAGGGCGTGCCCTATCTCCTCCGCGCAGCCGCCCTCCTGCCCCCGGATGTGCAGGTCATTCTGTGCCTGGGTGCCGCGGACACACCCGAACTCGCCTCAGAGACCGCCATCCTCATCGACGAGCTGGTGGAGACCCGCAGCGGTGTTGTCGTGATCGAACGCATGCTGCCCAGGGACGAGCTCATCAAGGTCCTCAGTTCCGCGACGGCGTTTGCCTGCCCGTCGATCTATGAACCGCTCGGCATCGTCAATCTTGAAGCCATGGCGTGCGGTACGGCGGTCGTCGCCAGTGCCACCGGCGGCATTCCGGAGGTAGTGGACGACGGAGTGACCGGACTCCTGGTACCCCTCGACCAGCTCGACGACGGCACCGGTACCCCACTTGATCCCGAAACCTTCGTCCGGGACTTCGCCGCCGCGCTAACCGTTGTTGTCACAGACCCGGACCGCGCCGTCCAGATGGGCCAGGCAGGCCGCCGGCGCGCCGAGCAGGAGTTTTCCTGGGACAGAATCGCCCAGGCGACCATCGACGTCTACCGTTCAGTTCTTCCCTAGAAACGACTGGTCAGCGACGAAAAAGCGGTTGTACCCAGGAATTACTGCGGCCACCGCTTTTATGGTTAGTGCGGCTGTTAGCGGCTGGCCTTGGCGGCCTGTTTCTTCCGCTGGATCAGAATTTTCTCGTCAACCGGAGCCGCGCCGCTTGCCCGCAGCAGGCGCTGATACTCCATGGACTCGTCCTGACGCTCCTTCTCGGCACCCGTGGCAACTGCGGCGCGCAGGTGCTCCGGTCCGTAGCCGAAGGCGTTCACCAGGTCCATGGCGTGCGGGCGGATCTTGGCCAGCAGCCGGTTGATGTACTCGCCCAGGGTGCGGGCACGCTGGGAAGACAGCCGTCCGTGCATGAGGTACCAGGCCAGGTTCTTCTCGATCAGGCCCAGCCCAAAGAGATCGCGCAGCCAGGTCACCACCTGCCGCGTGCCGTCGTCCTCAATCCGCTCCAGGCCGCGGGTGAAGGCTTCCCACTGCAGCAGTTCCGCGTGCGCCCGGGCAGCCTCAATCAGGTCGTGTTGGTTCCGGTTGAACACCACCGCGGCTTCCGCCTTGGGCAGCTTGCGGGCCTTCTGGAGCTCTCCGGCTACCTCCGCGACCATCGTGGCGACGCGGTCGGCCAGCAGGTCGTGCTGGGTGCGGGGGTCACGCAGGGCAATGGCGGATTTCTTTTCGGAGCCCGTGTCGGCGACGGTCTGCACGATCTGCCGCAGCCCGGAGCGGTGGAAGGTGCGCTCGGTGGCCTGACCCACCACATAGCGGGCCAGGACACCGAAGTCGGCACTCTGGAATTCCTTGGCATAGTCGGCGAGCAGCCGCTTGGCCACCAGCTGGAGCAGGACGGTGTTGTCGCCTTCGAACGTGACGTAGATGTCCAGGTCCGACCGGAGGGCCGTGAGCCGGTTCTCTGCCAGGAAGCCCGCACCGCCGGTAGCCTCACGGCATTCCTGCAGGGTGTCCAGTGCGTGCCAGGTTGAGAGTGACTTCAGCGCTGCTGCCAGCGTTTCCAGGTCCTGGCGGTTCTCGTCAGTGTCGTCGGCGCCGGAGAACACGTCGTCGAACTTTGCGAGCAGTTCGTCGTGGGCGAAGGACGCCGCGTACGTGGTGGCAAGCAGAGGCAGCAGCCGGCGCTGGTGCTGCTGGTAGTCCATCAGCACTTCCTCGACGGTATCCGAGGCACCATTGAACTGCCGGCGCTCGGTCGCGTACTTGATGGCGATATTCAGTCCCAGCTTGGAGGCGGCGACTGCGGCGCCGTCGAGTGATACCCGCCCCTGGACCAGGGTGCCGATCATGGTGAAGAAACGGCGTCCCGGGCTTTCGATGCTGGACGTGTACGTACCGTCCTCAGCAACGTCTCCGTAGCGGTTCAGCAGATTGGTACGGGGAATCCGGACGTTGCTGAAGTGCAGCCGGCCGTTGTCGATTCCGTTGAGGCCGCCCTTGACTCCGTCGTCCTCGCCGCCGATGCCGGGCAGGAACCCGTTCTCATCCCGCAGCGGAACGTAGAACGCGTGGACGCCGTGGTCGACGCCCTTGGTGATCAGATGGGCGAACACCACTGCGGCCTTGCCGTTCACGGCGGCGTTGCCGATGTAGTCCTTCCACGCCGCACGGAAAGGGGTGTTGATGATGAATTCGCCGGCTGCCTCGTCGTATTCCGCCGTGGTCGCGATGCTGGACACATCGGATCCGTGACCGGTTTCCGTCATCGCGAAGCACCCCGGGATGTCCAGGCTCATGATGCCGGGGAGCCACTTCTCGTGGTGCTCGCGGTTACCGAGGTGCAGGACGGCGGAGCCGAACAGTCCCCACTGCACGCCGGCTTTGATCTGCAGTGACGGATCGGCCACCACGAGCTCCTCGAACCCGGCGATATTTCCGCCGTGGTTATCCTGGCCCCCGACGTACGTAGGGAAGGCACGGTGCACGGCATCGGCGTCAACGAGGATCCTCAGCTGGTCCATGACGCGCAGGCGGTGCTCGGTGTGCGTCAGCCCGGCGGGGGTGTGGAGGGCATCGGTGCCGGCAAGTGCCCTGGCCTTCATCCGGATCTCCTCCCACTTCCCCAGGAGGGCGCGGCCCAGTGCCTCTACGTTGACGGTAGCCGAATCGTCATCGCTGATGACGGTGCTGGCCGGAAGCTGGCGCTCTGGGGTGGAGACTGATTGCGTCATTGCGTGTCCTTACTTGTCGGCACTGCGTCGGAGCCGGTTCGGCCGCCACGCACAGTGGTGGAGGGAGTAACAGTCGTTGCTGCGGGTTCGGGGGAGTCCCAGCCGATCCCGTCGAAAAGCCAAATGGTGAGCTGGTCGGTCATTTCGGCTTCAGTCGGACGATCCGGTCCGGTCGGCGTCGCAAGCCAGCGTTCACCGGCTGCGCGCACCATGCCCAGGGCTGCGATGGGCCAGAAGCCTGCGGCGGACTGCGTCACGGCATCCGACTGGTGGCCTTTCAGGTACAGCTGCACGGCGTGGTCCATCATGGAGCTGATATTCGCCATGAAATGCGAGAGGGCGACGGCGACACCGGGTTCGCTGCCTGCCGCAGCCTCGCCTGCCGGGCTGCCCGTGACGAAGGCATAGACGTTGGGAGAGGTCTCGGCCATCTGAAGATAAGCCGAAACCATGGCGCGCATACCCGAGCGGGGGGAGTCCGCGCTGCGACCGGCGGCCAGGATCTTTTCCTGCATCTGGTTGATCACGACTTCGCCCATGGCCTGCTGAAGCCCCGACTTGTCACCGAAATAGCGGTAGTACACGGACTTGGAGGTACCGGACGCAGCGGCGATCTCTTCCATGGACGCCTGCGCGCCGAGGGTGTGGACTGCCCGGCGGGCGGCCTTGATCAGGGCTCCGCGCCGCTCGGTGCGGTGGGCTTCCCACCGCACGGACCGGCCGTCCGCCGTCCGAGTATCTTGTTTTGCTGCGCTGTTCACGATACTCAGCGTATCAGGTACGCTGGGTTACAGTAACTCTCGTCACACAACGACCCCCAAGGAGAATGACGAATGGCTGCACAACCCGCCTCCGCACCGCAGCCGGTGCAGGGCTCAGGTCCCGCCGTACGGAACGCCGTCGTAATCGGCGGCAACCGCATTCCCTTCGCCCGGTCCGGCGGAGCGTATGCGCACAGCTCGAACCAGGACATGCTCACCGCCGCACTTGACGGACTGGTGGCCCGCTTCGGGCTGCAGGGGGAACGGATCGGTGCTGTTGCGGCCGGCGCGGTTTTGAAGCACTCCCGGGACTTCAACCTCACCCGGGAGGCAGTCCTCGGTTCCGCACTGTCCCCGGAGACGCCTGCCTACGATGTGCAGCAGGCCTGCGCCACCGGCCTGGAAACCGTGGTTTCCCTGGCGAACAAGATCAAGCTGGGCCAGCTTGAATCCGGCATCGCCGGCGGCGTCGATTCCGCCTCAGATGCCCCGATCGCCGTCAGTGAAGGCTTGCGCCGCGCGCTCCTGGACCTTTCCCGTGCCCGGAACACCAAGCAGAAGCTCGCAGCGATCGCCAAGATCCGCCCCAAGGACCTGGCACCGAACGCACCGACCACCGGAGAACCGCGCACCGGACTCTCCATGGGGGAGCACCAGGCCCTGACCACGGCACAGTGGAAGATCACCCGCGAAAGCCAGGACGAGCTCGCGTACAACAGCCACCGGAACCTGGCAGCCGCCTACGACCGCGGATTCTTCGACGACCTCATGACCCCGTACCGCGGCCTGTCCCGCGATTCGAACCTGCGTGCAGACACCTCACTGGAGAAACTCGCTTCCCTCAAGCCGGTCTTCGGCCGTGCGCTGGGTGACGAAGCGACCATGACCGCGGGCAACTCAACCCCGCTCACCGACGGCGCGTCGGTTGTGCTTCTCGGCTCGGAAGAATACGCCCGCCAACATGATCTGCCGATGCTCGCCAACATCATCGATGCCGAGGCCGGGGCGGTCGATTTCGTCCACGGACGCGACGGACTGCTCATGGCGCCGGCCTTCGCCGTCCCGCGCCTGCTGGCCCGCAACAACATGACCTTCGACGATTTCGACTTCTTCGAGATCCACGAAGCCTTTGCGGGTACGGTGCTGAGCACCCTGGCTGCCTGGGAGGATGACGAGTTCTGCCGCACCCGCCTGGGACTGGAAGGCCCGCTGGGCAGCATCGACCGGAGCAAGCTCAACGTCAACGGCTCCTCCCTCGCTGCCGGCCACCCGTTCGCAGCCACCGGCGGGCGAATCGTCGCCTCGCTGGCCAAGATGCTGTCCGAAAAGGGGTCGGGACGCGGCCTCATCTCGATCTGCGCGGCGGGCGGCCAGGGACTCGTGGCCATCCTGGAGGCTCGCTGACATGTCGGATACCTATCTGAACCTGGTCAACTCCGGCCTCACCAAGGAGATCGCGAAGAAGCTGGGTCTTCCACGGCCGGCCGTGCTGCGGCGCTTCGACCCGTCGAAGCCGCTGGTACCGGGACCCGTCCTGGTCCTGGGGAAAGGCGAATCCGCTGACACCCTGGCCTCCGTGCTGCTTTCCTGGCAGCAGGACGTCCGCCGTCACGCGACCCCCAAGGAAAAGCTCGGCGCCATCCTCATGGTCCTGGACGAAGTGATGTCTCCGGAGGACCTGTCCGCCGTGAGCCTCGACGCCGGCGCCAGCCTGCGGGACCTTGCCGCCGGGGGACGGATCGTCACCGTCTCGCGGCCGGCTTCCGAGGCGCAGGACCCTGCTGCCGCTGCGGCGCGCCAGGGCGTCGACGGCACGCTGCGCTCCCTTGCGCACGAACTGCGCGGCGGGGCGACCGCGAACGGGATCGTGCTGGCCAACGGAACCGGTGCCACGGCACCGTCCGTGGCCGCCGCCCTGCGTTTCCTGCTTTCGGGCCGCAGTGCGTACGTGAACGGACAGTTCATCACCGTTGGATCCACTGCCGGGGAGCTCCCCGCCGAGTGGACTGCTTCCCTGGCGGGCAAGACCGCCGTCGTCACCGGAGCCGCCCGCGGCATCGGCGCTGCGATCGCCCGCGTGCTGCACCGCGAAGGCGCCAACGTCATTGTGGTGGACGTTCCGGCAGCGGGGGAGCAGCTGGCAGCGGTGGCCAATGAAATCCACGGGACGGCGCTGCAGGTGGACATCACCCGTGACGACGCGGCCGACAGGATTCTCGCCCACGCAGCCGAACGCTACGGCCGGCTGGACATTGTGATCCACAATGCCGGCATTACCCGTGACAAGCTGCTGGCCAACATGGACGCCTCGCGCTGGGATTCCGTGATTGCGGTGAACATCGCCTCTCAGCTGAAGATGAACGAGCGTTTCCTGGCCTCGGAGGCGTTCAGCCAGCAGGGCCGGATTGTCTCGCTGGCGTCCACCAGCGGAATCGCCGGCAACCGCGGCCAGACGAACTACGCAGCCTCCAAGGCAGGGATTATCGGTATGGTCCGGGCCACCGCGCCCCTGCTGGAGCCCCGCGGCGGTTCGATCAACGCCGTCGCTCCCGGCTTCATCGAAACGGATATGACCGCCCGGATGCCGGCGCTGACCCGCCAGGTTGCACGGCGGCTTTCGAGCCTCCAGCAGGGCGGCCAGCCCATCGACGTCGCCGAGACCATCGCATTCCTCGCCTCTGACGGTGCGGCCGGTGTGAACGGGCAGGTCCTGCGGGTCTGCGGCCAGAATATGGTTGGAGCATGAGCGTCCAGGACCTGCAGCAATTCCAGCTCCACGAAATCCCTGCACTGGGCCGGCTGTACCTTTCCGCGGCCGGCAACGCCGCGCGCAGCAAGCTGTCATCCGCGGCTTCAACCCAGACGCTGCCGGCAGCACGCCACACCGTCACCAACGCCAGGGTAAACCTTGAGAAGCTGACGGATTTTCAGCGGCTGGTGCTCCGGAGCGCTCAGGACACGCTGCCGTCGGGGTACGTTCACACGTTCGCTTTCCCGGTGGCCATGAGCGTGATGGCACGTGAGGACTTTCCCCTGCCGCTGCTGGGAATGGTGCATCTGCGCAACCAGGTCACGCACCTGCGGCCCATCCATTACACGGAGCCGCTGAGTGTCACCGCCTGGGCGGAAAACCTGGCCGGCCACCGCGCGGGAACGCAGGTGGAACTGGTGGCCGAAGTCCGTTCCGGCACCGAACTCGTGTGGACCGGACGTTCGGTCTATCTGGCCAAGGGTGTCTTCCTTCCCCGGATCGACCGCGTCCAGGCCCGGACGGAGCGGGAGGACTTCACGCCGCCGGTTCCCACGGCCCAGTGGCGGCTCGGAGCGGACGCGGGGCGGAACTATGCGAAGGTGTCGGGGGACTTCAACCCCATCCACCTGAGCAGCCTCTCCGCCAAAGCGCTGGGCATGAAGCGTTCGATCGCCCACGGGATGTACCTCGCCTCGCGGGTCGTCGCGGAAGCTGGTCCGGCCTTGCCGGAACCTTTCGAATGGAACATCGAGTTCGAATCGCCGGTGTTCCTTCCGGCGACAGTGAGCGTCCGCATTTCAGACGCCGGCACTCCGGGGGAGATCACCGGGACAACGTTCACGGGCTGGAACCAGCGCAGCCGCCGCAGGCACTTCCACGGCTGGGCCCGGCCGCTCTGACACAGAGGCAGCGGGCACCGGACTGCTAGAGTTCGGCCATGAACGAATCCCGTTTTGCCGAACTTGCCAAGGAACTGGACGCCGCTGATCCCTTGGCTGACCTGCGCGAACGTTTCATTGGACACAATGACCCGGCCATCAGTGCCTACCTTGACGGCAATTCCCTCGGCCGGCCGCTGGCGGCAACGCTGGACCGGCTGGGGGAGTTCGTTACCCACGCATGGGGCAGCCGGCTGATCCGTTCCTGGGATGAGGAATGGCTCGCCCTTCCCTCTGCAATAGGTGACCGGCTGGGCGCGGCCGTACTCGGTGCGGCTCCGGGGCAGTGCATCGTGGCGGATTCGACCACAGTACTGCTCTACAAGCTGGCGCGTGCGGCTGTGGCTGCCGGCGGGGACCGTACCGAGATTGTGCTGGACCGGGATAACTTCCCCACGGACCGATATGTCATGGACGGTATCGCCCGCGAGTGCGGTATGACGCTGCGCTGGCTGGAGGCAGATTACGACGGCGGCGTGACGCCGGAAGCCGTGGCTGCCGCCGTCGGGCCCCGGACGGCCCTGGTGGTGCTCAGCCACGTTGCCTACCGCTCCGGCTTTATCGCCGATGTTCCGGCCATCACGGCGCTGGTGCACGAAGCCGGCGGACGGGTTCTCTGGGACCTGTGCCATTCTGCCGGCTCAGTTCCCGCCGAGCTCGATAACTGGAACGTCGATTACGCCGCCGGCTGCAGTTACAAGTACCTGGGCGGTGGTCCCGGCGCCCCGGCGTGGGCCTACGTTGCCCGCCGCCACCACGAAGATTTCGCCCAGCCCATCCAGGGCTGGCTCGGAGCAGGCGATCCATTTGCCATGGGCGCTGACTACGTACCCGCCGCCGGGATCCAGCGGGTGGTCTCGGGAACGCCGCCGATCCTGGGCATGCTGGCCATACAGGACATGATTGCGCTCATCTCCGAGGCAGGCATGGACGCCGTGCGGACCAAGTCCGTGCAGCTCACCTCCTTCGCGGTGCAGGCCTTCGACGAAGTCCTCGCTCCGCTTGGCGTCACGCTGGCCTCGCCTCGGGACACCGCCCAAAGGGGCAGCCACGTGACGATTGACCATCCCGCATTCAAGGACGTGACGGCCCGGCTCTGGGAACGCGGCATCATTCCTGACTACCGCAACCCCAACGGCATCCGGCTGGGACTTTCTCCGCTGTCCACGTCCTTCGCCGAAACCTGGACCGGACTCGAAGCCATCGCCTCAGAGCTCCGGCACGCCGCCTAAGCCTGAAGGGTCTGGCTTGCCCTGACCGAAAGGACCGGGCAGGACGCCTCCAGCAGGATCCGCTGAGCGGTGCTGCCGAGGAAAAGCTTGCCCACCGGCGTGCGGTGCCGTAAGCCGACGACGATCAGCCGGGCCCCGAGCCGCGAGGCAACCGCCAGGATTTCGTCCGCGGGGTCATAATCCCCCTCCGGATGGATGATCTGAAAGGACAGTCCTGCCGATTCCAGTTCCGCGGCAATCACGTTCAGGTCAGCGGCGGCGTCCTCGCCGTGGGCATGCCCGTGCCCCAGGCCGCGGCCCGTCGTGCGGACATTGACGACTGCCAGCTCGTCCTGGAACAGTTCGGCCACCCGTCTTGCCTGGGCGAGGGCGGCAGCGCCCTCGGCTCCCGGGACGTAGCCAACGACGATGCTAGCCATGGAGTTCCTCCGGATCAGTGAAGCGGGTTCGTTTGGCTTTGACCGCCCGGTTCCACAGCCAAGTAAAGAACCACAGGACCACGCCTACCGCCAGCAGGATTCCGGCGATGCGGTACTCAATGGGGTCCTGTGCCCAGGGACCCACCAGGAAGGCGCAGGTCGCGGCCCCCACCCAGGGCATGATGCCGGGGGAGCGGAACGTCTTGCGGACGGCCGCGGCGCCGTCCTCCGTTTCCGGCCCGGCATCCGGCGGACGCCGGCGCAGCACGATGCAGGCGATGTTCACAACCGTGAAGACGCAAAGCAGGAGCAGTGCGGTGGTTCCGCCCAGCGCCGACACCGTTTGCGGGCCCATGGCATTGGTGACCAGGATGATGAGTCCAATGGCGATAGCCGTGGTGAACACGATCGCCGCCCACGGTGTCCTCCGGCCGGGCAGGACCAGGGCCAGCCCCCGGGGCAGCACCTCCTGGCGCGACATCCCGTACAGCAGCCGGCTCGCCATCAGCATGTTGATCAGGGCCGTGTTAGCCACCGCGAATATCGACAGGAACGGATAAAAGACGTCGATCGGGAACCCCGGAGCGCCGGTCTGCACCACCTCCAGCAGGGGAGTCTGGCTTTCGGAGAGCTGCCCCACCGGGACCACCGCCACCGCGGCGATGGAGACCAGCAGGTAGATGAAGACCGTTATGCCCAAACCGCTGAGCATGACTTTGGGAAATATCCGCGCCGGGTCTTTCGTCTCTTCTGCCATGTTGACCGAATCCTCGAACCCGACCATCGAGAAAAACGCCAGCGAGGTAGCCGCGGTGAGCGCCAGGAACACGGATTTCCCGCCTTCGGTCTCGAAGACCATGACCCGGGAGAAGTCCACGTTGCCCTGGCCCATGGCCCAGAAACCGATGCCGATCACGATGAGGAGTCCGGTCAGTTCCACGATGGTCAGGAAGACATTGAACTTGATGCTTTCACCGACCCCGCGGAGATTGATGACCGCCAGGAGCACCATGAAACTGACGGCCACGGCGGTTACGCCGAATTGCCCCCAGCCGAGGTTGAACCCGACCAGGAAGTTCTCGGCAAGGAACTTCGAGGCCGTCGAGGCCGAGGTGATCCCGGAACACAGGACGGCGAAGGTCACCAGGAACGTGACGAAGTGAATTCCGAACGCTTTGTGGGTGTACAGGGCGGCTCCGGCTGCCTGCGGATACTTGGTCACCAATTCCAGGTAGGACAGGGCCGTGATCGTGGCAACCGTAAAGGCGATCAGCACCGGCGCCCAGGCCGCCCCGCCAATCTCTCCGGCGATCTGTCCGGTCAGGGCGTAGACGCCGGTTCCCAGCACGTCACCCACGATGAACAGGAGCAGGAGCTTGGTTCCCATCACCCGTTTCAGCTCCGGGCCGCTGCCTTCGCGCGGCGGACCGCTGGTCGCCGCATGCTCACCTCCGGGAACACTCATGCCCGGTATTCTGCGCGCGGAAGCACCACCGCCGCAATGCACCCGGCAGATGCAGCCCCTCCGGGCATCGAATCCGGAGCGGCGCGGGCCGGCCGGGTGCCGGGTGCCGGGTGCGGGTGCCGGGTGCGGGTGCCGGGTGGATCTTAGCCCTGAACTCCGTGCTCAGACTCGGACCCAGGAATAACCCGCACTGCCTGGATCCTGTGGTGGTCAACCTCCATGACACGCAGCTGCCCGCCCGGGGAAGGGACGGTGTCTCCGGGAACGGCCATGCGGCCGAGCTGGTCCAGAATGTAGCCGGCAACCGTTTCGTACTGCCCTTCAGGCAGCTCTATGCCGGTGAGCCGGTCGAACTCCTGGAGGATTAATCCGCCGTCGACGAGCATTCCGCCTTCCAGGGCGAGGTGGCGGTCCTCCGGGTCCCGGGCGGTGTCATATTCGTCGTAGATCTCGCCGACAAGTTCCTCGACCAGGTCTTCCAGCGTGACGATGCCGTCAGTGCCCCCGTATTCGTCGGCCACGACGGCGATATGGCTGTTCTCCCGCCGCATCCTGGACAATGTCGGCAGGACGGTTGCCGTACCCGGCAGGAAAAGGATGGGCCGGGCAATCTCACCGAGCCGTGTCTCGCCGGACGGGCCCGGATCGCGCCCGATGAGGTCCCGGACGTGGATGAAGCCGAGCACATCATCCGGTGACGCGCCCATGACCGGATAGCGGGAATAGGGCAGCTCATGGACGCGGACCCGTGCTTCGGCCAGAGTGAGGGATGCGGGAAGGAACTGGACCATGGGCCGCGGGCGCATCACTTCCTGCAGCAGCCGGTGGCCGGCGCTGAAGACATCCGCCAGGATGCTGCGGCTTTCATCCGCGATCGCGGGACTCGATTTCACCATCTCCAGCAGCTCCTGCTGGGAAATGGGGACGTTCTTCAGCTGGGGATCTCCGCCCAAAAGGCGGACCACGGCGTCCGTGGAGACAGACAGCAGCCGGATCACCGGGCGCATCACCGCAGCGAAAACGGACAACGGGGGAGCCAGGACACGGACAAAGCCTTCCGCGTTCTGCATGGCGAGCCGCTTGGGAACAAGTTCGGAAAACACCAGGGACAAATACGCGACCACCAGCGTCATGGCCACAAACGCGGCACTCCGGGCCAGGGGAGGCGCCAGTCCCCAGCCCTCGAGGCCGGGGGAAATTGCCGGCGCCAGCGCCGACGCCCCGTAGGCAGCCGAAAAGAAACCGGAAAGGGTGACGCCGATCTGGATGGCAGAGAGGAACAGGTTTGGGTTCCGCGCGAGCTGCGCGGTCCGTGCACCGCGCTTCCCGGATTTTTCCAGCCGGAGGATCTGGCCCTCGCGAAGTGTCACCAGGGCCATCTCCGCTGCGGCGAACACGCCGCCGAGCAGGATGAAGAACAGCACCAGGACAATGTTCAGTAATGCACTGCCGTCCATGATGCGAGGGTACCCATGCGCAGGCCGCGGTGACAGTGCCCAAAGACCAGCGGCGGATGAGATGAGGAACACAGCGGAGTAGGGACGCTGCCCGGCGCCGTCGGGAGATACAAAAAGACCCTCCCGGTAACCGTGGTTACCAGGAGGGTCTTCACTGTGCGCGGAGGGGGACTTGAACCCCCACCCTCAATAAGAGGACTAGCACCTCAAGCTAGCGCGTCTGCCATTCCGCCACCCGCGCTTAGGTGTCTTCCGAAGAACGTTTTTTATTCCGTTTCTTCGTTTGCAACGGGAAAAACTCTAACACGGTTTTACCGGGAAGAACGAATCGGCCCAGTTCAGCTCCGAGTTCCGTGACGCGGCTGGAACAAAGCCGGGCTTCCGGCGTGCCCAGTGGCTAGGCTGGCCCTATCCCGCTGAGCAAGGAGAAGTGCATGAGCGTTCGCGCCGAAGACGAAGTCACCCGTATCTGCCAGGATCTGATCCGCATCGACACCTCCAACTACGGTGACGGAACCGGACCGGGGGAGCGCAAGGCGGCGGAATACGTCGCCGGGCTCATCGAAGAGGTGGGGCTGTCAGCTGACCTGTTCGAATCCGCGCCCGGCCGCACCTCGGTGGTGACCCGCCTTGAGGGCTCTGATCCCTCCCTGCCCGCGCTGGTCGTCCACGGCCATCTCGACGTCGTGCCGGCACAGAAGCAGGACTGGAGCGTGGACCCGTTCAGCGGCGAGGAACGGGACGGCCTGATCTGGGGCCGCGGGGCTGTCGACATGAAGGACATGGACGCCATGATCCTCGCGGTGATGCGCGAGATGGCCCGCACAGGCACCCGCGGCCGGCGTGACCTCATCTTCGCCTTTTTCGCGGACGAAGAAGCCGGAGGCAGCTACGGAGCCAGCTGGGCCGTGGACAACCGGCCGGAGCTTTTCGACGGCGCCACGGAAGCGATTTCGGAGGTCGGCGGATTTTCGGCAACCATCGGCGGCAAGCGCACCTACCTGCTGCAGACCGCTGAAAAAGGAATCTCCTGGCTGCGCCTGAAAGCACACGGCCGGGCCGGCCACGGCTCGCAAATCAACACTGACAACGCAGTGACCCGCCTGGCAGGCGCCGTCTCCCGGATCGGCGCCCACGAGTGGCCCATTGAACTCACCGACACCACCCGCGCTTTCCTGGACGGGGTGACCGAGCTGACCGGCGTCGAGTTCGATCCCGAGAACCCCGACAAGCTGCTCAGCGAACTCGGTACCGTGGCCCGGTTCGTGGGTGCAACGCTGCAGAACACAGCCAACCCGACACTCTTGTCAGCCGGTTACAAGCACAACGTCATCCCGGGCACGGCGGAGGCGCTGATCGACGCACGGACGCTGCCCGGTCAGGAAGAGCATCTGCTGGAAGTTATCCGCGGTCTGGCGGGTGACGGAATCGACGTCAGCTACGAACACAAGGATGTCTCGCTGGAGGTGCCCTTCTCCGGAAACCTGGTGGATTCGATGGTGGACGCCCTCCAGGCGGAAGACCCGGGTGCCCCGGTGCTGCCGTACACCCTCTCCGGCGGCACCGACAACAAATCCCTTAGCCGCCTGGGCATCACCGGTTACGGTTTCGCTCCGCTGCGCCTGCCCGAGGACCTTGACTTCACCGGGATGTTCCACGGCGTGGACGAACGGGTCCCGGTTGATTCCCTGAAGTTCGGCACGAGGGTACTCTCCCGCCTGCTCCGCGGGTACTAGGCACCCACCACGACCCGCCCGACCCGACCGCCCGGAAGGAACCCCAACCGATGCCCGCCGCAGATATCCTCACCCCCGACCTGCTGGAACGGCTGCGCCGCCGTGCTCCGGAGTACGACCAGCGCAATGCCTTCTTCGACGAGGACCTCCGAGAGCTGCGCGACGCGGGTTACCTGGCTCTGTTTACGCCGGTGGAGCAGGGCGGTTCAGGTCTGGGCATTCCGGAGGTCGTGGCGTGCCAGCGGCTGCTGGCATCTGCGGCACCGGCCACCGCGCTTGCCATCAACATGCATCTGGTCTGGTGCGGTGTCGCCCACCTCCTGTCCCTGAGGGGGGACAACTCCCTGTCTTTCGTCCTGGAAGAAGCCGCCCGCGGCGAGCTCTTTGCCTTTGGAATCTCCGAACCCGGAAATTCAGCCGTCCTTTTCGATTCGTTCACGGCTGCGGTCCCGCAGGGCGGCGGAAGCTACGTGTTCACCGGGCGGAAGATCTTTACCAGCCTGTCTCCGGCGTGGACCAGGCTGGGCATCTTTGGAAAGGATTCCACCGACCCTGCTGAACCGAGTCTGGTTTTTGGCTTCGCGGACCGGTCCACTGCAGGAATCTCGGCCCTGGATGACTGGGACACCATGGGAATGCGGGCTTCACAGTCACGGACCACGCTGCTGCAGGACGCCCTCATACCGGCGGACCGGATGGTGCGGCACACGCCCGTGGGCCCCCACGCCGACCCCTTCGTGTTCGGTATCTTCAGCCTCTTTGAGACGCTGCTGTCCGCGGTGTACACGGGAATCGGGGAACGCGCGGTGGAACTCGCTGCCGAGGCTGCCGCAGGCCGTACCAGCCAGGACGTTCCGGCGTCGCAGGATCCGCACACCCGCTGGCGGATCGCCGACGCCGCCATCAGGATGGACGGTGTCCTGCTCCAGCTTGAAGCCGTGGCGCGTGACCTGGAAGAAGGCGCTGACCACGGAAGTTTCTGGTTCCCCCGGCTCTCCGGCCTGAAGCTGCGTGCAACAGATACCGTGCGCAGCGTGGTGGAGACCGCCATGAAAACTGCCGGCGGCCGCAGCTACTTCCGCGGCCAGGAACTGGAGCGGCTCTACCGGGACGTGCTGGCGGGAATGTTCCATCCCTCAAGCGAGGACTCTGCCCATAACTCCATGGCGAATGCACTGCTGGGGCCGGTCCAGGACAGGTAAAAAGTCTGACGGCTAGACAGTCCGCTGGACCCGCATGACTTTTCTCCGCAGCCAGTACCGGTGGACGCCTCCGCGGTAAATGCGCGTGCGCTGGAGCTCCCACTTGCCGTACTCCGCGTGATCGGTGATTTTTCGGCGGGCTTCCGGCAGCGACTCGTGGGGGCCGACGGAAAGAACCAGATACTCATAGTCCTTGGCGGGAGCGGCAGGAAAGGACCGGTCCGGTTTCAGAATTTGTTCTCGCATTTCCATCCCATTTTGCCTGCTTTGCGGCTAACGTCTAGTCCATGAGCATAGATCCGCGCGTTGCGCTCCAGTCCCTGGTTGCTGCTTTCGAAGAGCACCTTGCTGCTGCTGCCACCCGCCGCGGAGAGAAGGATCCCGCCGTCGAAAGCGCCTACCTGGCTATTGCTGATGCTTTCGAAGTCTACGAGGAAGTGCTCTACGACGCCTACGGTGAAGTCACGCCGCTCGAGATTTACGACGATGAAGAGGGCGACGAGGATCTGATGGACGAAGACGAGGACATCCTGCGCAGATCAGGTACCAGCAGTCCAACGGCCTTCGGCACCGAGGAAGAAACCGAAGAGTTCGACGGCGACCCTGAACCCTACGGCCGGCAGGCCGGCAGCGACCGCTAGCCCGGTAGGCCTGCCGGGCGGGCCCCTGCGCGTGCCCTAGAGTCGTAGGGTGAATTGGTTTGAAGCGATATTCCTCGGTTTCCTTCAAGGACTGACCGAATTCCTGCCCATCTCGTCCAGTGCGCACCTGCGGATCGCCGGTGAACTGCTGCCCGGGGCCCAGGACCCCGGCGCCGCCTTTACGGCTATTACCCAGCTCGGCACGGAGACCGCCGTCGTTGTCTATTTCTGGAAAGACATCGTCAGGATCGTGAAAGCCTGGTTCGGTTCGCTGGCCGGCCGTGTACCCCGCTCCGATCCGGACGCCCGCATGGGGTGGCTGATCATCGTGGGTTCGCTGCCCATCGCCATCCTTGGCCTGCTCTTCCAGGACCAGATCGAAAGCACGTTCCGCAGCCTCTGGCTCGTTGCGACCATGCTGATCGTGTTTGGCATCATCCTGGCCATCGCAGACACCGTGGGGAAGCAGCAGCGGACCCTGGACCAGCTGACGTACAAGCACGGCATCTTCTACGGTTTTGCCCAGGCCCTGGCACTCGTCCCCGGCGTGTCCCGTTCCGGCGGCACGATTACCGCCGGGCTGCTGATGGGATACACCCGGGAGGCCGCCGCGCGCTACGCCTTCCTGCTTGCCATTCCCGCGGTCTTCGGCAGCGGACTGTACCAGCTCGCCAAGTCATGGGGGGAAACCGGACCCTACAGCGGCGCCGAGACCGCCGTCGCCACAGCGGTAGCCTTCGTTGTGGGCTTCATCATCATCGGGTGGTTCCTCCGCTACGTTTCCACACGCAGCTACCGATTGTTCGTCTGGTACCGGATTGGCCTGGGCGTGGCGATCTACGCTGCGCTTGGGTTTGGGGTGCTGCAGCCCTGAGCGCCTCAGCCGCCCCGCTTTACGAATGTGTTCCCGCCGTCCAAGTAAGTAGAGTTGACCTGTGATCGCCTGGAAATCCCGCCCCCTTCCCGACCTGCCCGGCAAGTCCCCGGAACTCGTTCTCTTTGATACAGCCCAGCGCAGGACGGTCCCCGTCCAGCCCGGCGAGGAGGCTGGACTCTACGTCTGCGGCATCACCCCCTACGACGCCACCCACATGGGGCACGCGGCAACCTACGTTGCGTTCGACCTGCTGAACCGCCAGTGGCGGGATGCCGGGCACACCGTGAACTACGTCCAGAACGTCACCGACGTCGATGACCCGCTGCTCGAGCGTGCCGCCGCTACCGGCGTGGACTGGACGGTCCTGGCCAAGGAACAGACCCAGCTCTTCCGGGAAGACATGGAAGCGCTGAACGTCCTGGCGCCGCGCAGCTACATCGGCGCCGTGGAGTCCATCGAATGGATTGTCCCCGTGGTCGAAGAGCTGCTGGACAGGGGCATCGCCTACCGGGTACCGGAGCACGGCTCCGAGCCCGGCGGCGACGTCTATTTCTCGGTTGAGGCTGCCCAGGAACTCGAAGCCGACGGACCCGGTGCCTGGTGGCTCGGGCAGGTATCCGGGCTCACTGGGGAAGCAATGCTGCCGGTCTTTGCAGAGCGCGGCGGAGATCCGGATCGTCCCGGGAAACGTCACCCGCTCGATGCCCTTCTTTGGCGTGTGGCCCGGCCGGACGAGCCGCTGTGGCCGGGGGGACGTCTGGGCGACGGACGCCCGGGCTGGCACATCGAGTGTTCGGTGATCGCCCGCCGGTTCCTGCCGGCACCGTTCACGGTCCAGGCCGGGGGATCGGACCTGATCTTCCCGCACCACGAAATGAGCGCCGGCCATGCCTACGCCTGTTCCGGCGAGCCGCTGGCACGGCACTACGCCCATGCCGGCATGGTGGGGCTCGACGGCGAGAAGATGAGCAAGTCCCTGGGGAACCTGGTCCTGGTCTCCCGGCTGCGCGCCGACGGCGTGGAACCGGCCGCTATCCGGACCACCCTGGCCGGACACCATTACCGTTCCGACTGGTTCTGGACAGCGGATGATCTGGGGCGTGCGCAGGAACGGCTCCGCCGCTACCGCCAGGCACTGGAGTTCACCAGCGAAGAGGCGGCTGCGGACCTGCTGGCACAGTTCAGGTCATCGCTTGCCGACGACCTGAACGCGCCCGCCGCCCTGGCCGCGGCTGACGAGTGGGCTTCGGCCCTGCTTGACCCGCCCGGCAACCCGTCCGCCGGGAGCAGTGCAGGAGCCGGCCTTGCTGCCGCAGCGTTTGACGCCCTGCTGGGCATCACCCTTCGGTAGCGCGGGGCCCGGAATTTCCGGGGGTGCAGGTTCCGGCCCGGCGGCTTGGTCCTGGAAACTTGGTCCCGGAAACTTAGTCCCGGCGGCGGCGCTTGAGGTAGCGCTCGAACTCACGGGCGATTGACTCGCCGGTGGCTTCGGGCAGCTCAGCTGTGTCCTTGGCTTCTTCGAGCTGGCGGACATAGGCCGCAATTTCTGGGTCTTCCGTGGCAAGTTCGTCCACGCCCCGCTCCCATGCCTCGGCCTCTTCGGTCAGCACTGACGTGTCGATCGGAACCTGCAGGAGCTCTTCGATCCGGTGCAGGAGCGCCAGCTGCGCCTTCGGCGACGGCGGCTGTCCGACGTAGTGCGGAACGGCAGCCCAGAGCGAGAGTGTGGGTATGTCGGCAAGCGTGGCTACCTCCGCCAGGACGCCCACGATGCCGATGGGTCCTTCGTAGTGCGAGGCCTCAACGCCCAGGTGCTCACCCAGGTCCTCCTCTTCGCACGTGGCGGTGACCGGTATGGGACGGGTGTGCGGAACGTCGGCCAGCAGGGCGCCGGCCAGCACGATGCAGTCCACCTCCAGTTCCTTCGCCAGGCCAATCAGCTCCGCCGTATAGGCACGCCACTTGTAGGACGGTTCAACACCTGTCACCAGGATCAGGTCAATGTTCGTACCTGGAACTTCGGCACGGGAAATGCGCGTGGTGGGCCATTTGATCCGGCGCTGCCCTGACGCGCTGCGCTCGATCGCCGGGCGCGTGAACTGGAAATCGTAGTACTCGTCCGCGTCGATGCCGGCGATTTTCTCGCTGTCCCAGTAGAGGGACAGGAAATTCAAGGCATCGCTCGCTGCCTCTCCGGCGTCGTTCCACCCTTCGAAGGCTGCCAGCATCACGGTCACCCGCTCACCGGTGCCGCCGAAAAAATCCTGCAGGCCGGCGGCAGGGGACTTATCGGAATTACTCACAGATTCACCTTATGCCCACCGCACCGCACTGTCAGGCCCACGCGCCGCCCAAGGAGACGCCGGGGCGAGGAAGATGGCAGCCGCCACGTAGACTGGGCTTATGTCCCTCCCTGGTGTCCCGGTCCTGCCCAGCGGCTCCGCATCCGTGCTGCAGGCGGTGTTCTGGGACATGGACGGAACCATCGTTGACACCGAGCCGTACTGGATCCAGGCGGAGAAGGACCTTGTCACTGCCCACGGCGGCACGTGGACGGACGATGACGCCGAGGAACTCGTCGGCCAGGCCCTCGACTATTCGGCACGCCGGCTGCAGCAGGCCGGAGTTGCGCTGCCCGTCGAGGGCGTTGTCGCGGCCCTCGCCGGCGAAGTTGCCCGGCATCTGCGCGTCGGCGTCCCCTGGCGCCCCGGAGCGCGCGAGCTCCTCGAGGAGCTGGCTGCCGCGGACATCCCCTGCGCCCTGGTCACCATGTCCACCGGACCGCTGGCCCGCCTCATCGCGTCGGCCCTGCCGGAGGGGACCTTCAGCTCCGTCATCAGCGGGGACATGGTGGCACGCGGCAAACCGCACCCCGAGCCCTATCAGCTTGCCTTCGACCAGCTCTCCGCAGCCGTCCCCGGACTCGCCAAGTCCCGCTGCCTGGCGGTCGAAGACTCCTATCCCGGTTATACCTCCGCGCGGGAAGCTGGCCTCCCGGCCCTGGCTGTCCCGCATATGGTCCCCTTCCCGCCGGACCAGGACAGGATCCAGTGGGACACCCTGGCCGGACGGAGCCTGGCGGACCTGCAGGAGCTCGCTGCCCTTTCGGCAGGAGAGGCACAATGACACAGGGACCGGACGCCCCGAAGAAAGAACGAAGCGAAGGAATTCCCCTGGGAAAGATCGGGGGAGTCCCGGTAACGCTGGCATGGTCCTGGTTCGTGATCGCCGCCGCGATCGTGTTCCTGTTCGGCCCCCGGGTCGCGGATGTGCTCCCGCAGCTTGGCGGAATCGCCCCCTACGCCGTTGCCCTGGGCTACGCCCTTCTCCTGCTGTTGTCCGTCCTGGTCCATGAACTGGCGCACGCGCTGACGGCACAGGCCTGGAAATGGCCGACGCCGAGGATCGTGCTCACGCTGTGGGGCGGCCACACACAGTTCGGCGACGTGCGGGCCACTCCCGGCAAGTCACTGCTCGTGGCCCTGGCCGGCCCGGCGGCAAACTTCCTCCTTGCACTGTGCGGCCGGGTGGTCCTGGCCTTCCTGGAGCCCGGCACAGTGGCCTGGCTCCTTACCGACATCTTCGTCTGGGCCAACGTCCTGGTAGCCATCTTCAACGTGCTTCCCGGTCTGCCCCTGGACGGCGGCAGGATCGTGGAAACGATCGTCTGGAAGGTGACCGGAGTCCAGGAGAAGGGGACTGTGGCAGCAGGCTGGGCCGGGCGGATTATTGCGGCAGCCCTCGTTGCCGCAGTCTTCATCCCGCCCTATCTCCAGGGCCGGACTCCGGGGCTCAGCCTGGTCCTCGTGACAGCACTCGTCTCCGGGTTCCTGTGGATGGGAGCCTCTGCGGCTATCACCAACGCGCGGATGCGGCTGCGGCTTCCCGCCGTGTCGGCTGCTGCCCTGATGGAACCGGCCCGGCAGGTCCCGGCCGGCCTGCCAGTCCTGGAAGCGCAGCGGATCGCCGCGGAGGCGGGAACCGGTACCGCACTGGTGGTGACTGCCGCCACCGGCAGGCCCGAAGCCGTCGTCGACAGCGGCGCCCTCTTCGCCGTCCCGGCAGAATACGCCGCCGGGACACCTGTGGAGGCTGCAGCACGTGCCCTTGCACCCGGTGCCTATATACCGGATGCCGCCACGGGCCAGGAACTGATCCAGTACCTCTCCAAGCTTTCCGGCAGCGAATACGCCGTCATCGACAAGGAAGGAACGGTGGTGGGACTGCTCCGGCAGGCTACCGTCGTTGCCGCCATTACCGGGCGCCGGCCGAAAACCGTCCGGCCCTAAGACTCCGGGCGGAGCAGCACGCTGATTCCGCCGAGACTATCGACCAGCCACACACGAAGGACAACGACAGATGAACAACCCGGGTATCCCCGCTTCCTCCGCAGCACACGGCGCGGACATGCGCCGCGGCCCCCTGCGTCCGGGCGAGCGCGTCCAGCTCACCGATGAGAAGGGACGCCGGAACACGATCACCCTCACGGAAGGCGGCGCCTTCCACACGCACCGCGGCTACCTTCCGCACGAAAGCATCATCGGTGTTCCCGAGGGCACAATCGTCACCAACACCACCGGGCACCAGTACCAGGTGCTGCGCCCGCTGCTGTCCGACTTCGTGCTGTCCATGCCGCGCGGTGCCGCCGTTGTCTATCCCAAGGACGCCGGTCAGATCGTCACCATGGCGGACATCTACCCCGGTGCCCGGGTCGTGGAAGCGGGAGTCGGCTCCGGCGCCTTGAGCATTTCGCTGCTGCGCGCCGTGGGGGACCACGGTTCCCTGCATTCCTACGAACGCCGCGCCGAGTTCGCGGACATCGCCCGCGGCAATGTCGAGACATTCTTCGGCGGCCCGCACCCCGCCTGGGACATCACCTTGGGCGACTTCCAGGATGAGGTCGTCAAGAACCAGGAGCCCGGGAGCGTCGACCGGGTGGTGCTGGACATGCTGGCACCCTGGGAGTGCGCTGACGCCGTGGCCACGGTGCTGGCACCGGGTGGCGTCTGGATCTCCTACGTCGCCACCGTCACCCAGCTTTCGCGCACGGCTGAAGCCATCCGCGCAGACGGCCGTTTCACCGAACCCGAAGGCTGGGAGTCGATGGTCCGCGGCTGGCATCTGGAAGGCCTGGCTGTCCGCCCCGACCACCGGATGGTTGCGCACACCGGTTTCCTGCTGTCCGCCCGCAGGCTTGCCGAAGGCGCCACCGGACTGGTTGCCAAGCGCCGGGCCTCGAAGACTGACTTCAGCCAGGAAGATCTCAACGCCTGGACACCCGCTGCAGTAGGGGAACGCGAAGTCTCGGACAAGAAACTCCGCCGGGCGGCCAAGGACGCCAGCTCCACCGTGCAACGCGGTGCCCTGCTCAATGCGGAACGTTTCCAGGAGGAGCACGGGCCGGAGTAGAACCCATAATGACTTAGCCGCAAAACACAAGACTCCTGACCCGGTGTATTGCTGGCCCCGCTACGTTATCGTCAAACGAAGGGACCTTAGCAGTGAAGGTGGTCGGAGAATGGTTGACGCGGAAAACACCAGTGGAACCGGGGCCGAAGGTACCCGCAGCGAGTACGGAACAGCCAGCGCGGAATCGCGGCAGCTCAATGTCCTCAGGGATAAGCTGCGCAACGTTGACCGCCAGCTGGCGGCCCTCACCCACAACAACGCCCGGCTGGTGGCCATGCTGGAAACGGCCAGGGCGGAGATCATCAGGCTCAAGGACGCACTGGAGAAGGAAGGCGCGACTCCGTTCAGCTTCGGAACCGTGCTTGCCGTAAACAGCCGCACCGAACCGGAGCCCGGGGTTTCCACCACGGCTACCGTCCAGGAGAGCGTGGACATCATCCAGTCCGGACGGAAGCTGCGGGTAGCGGTGAGCCCGCTGCTGGACCTCGGGCAGATCGTGCCCGGCCAGGAAGTCCTGCTCAATGAATCGCTCACGGTGGTCGCGGGCCTCGGCTTCGAGAAGGCCGGGGAGCTCTTCACCGTCCAGGAACTCCTGGACGGTGACCGGGCACTGGTAGTGGGCCGGGCCGACGACGAGCGGGTGGTCCGGCTCAACGGCCCGCTGATTGAAGAGAAGGTCCGCGTCGGAGACGCGCTCACGGTTGATACGCGGATCGGCTATGCGCTGGAGAAAATCCCCCGCAGCGAGGTTGAGAACCTGGTCCTCGAGGAAGTCCCGGACATCTCCTACTCCGACATTGGCGGACTGGGCCCGCAGATCGAAGCGATCCGCGACGCCGTCGAGCTGCCGTTCATGCACCCGGACCTGTACCGCGAACACGGGCTGAAGGCACCGAAGGGAATCCTGCTCTACGGCCCTCCCGGCTGCGGCAAGACCCTGATTGCCAAGGCGGTCGCCCATTCGCTTGCAGAGCGGGTCATGGAACAGACCGGAATCTCGGGAACCCGCAGCTACTTCCTGAACATCAAGGGTCCGGAGCTGCTGGACAAGTACGTCGGCGAGACTGAACGGCACATCCGGCTCATCTTCGCCCGTGCACGGGAGAAGGGATCCGACGGCAGCCCGGTCGTGGTGTTCTTCGACGAAATGGACTCTTTGTTCCGCACCCGCGGCACGGGCGTCTCCTCCGACGTCGAAACCACTATCGTTCCGCAGCTGCTGAGCGAGATCGACGGCGTCGAGAAGCTTGAGAACGTGATCGTCATCGGTGCCTCGAACCGCGAGGACATGATCGATCCCGCCATTCTGCGGCCCGGACGCCTGGATGTGAAGATCAAGATCATGCGCCCGGATGCTGAGGGCGCAGCTGAGATCTTCGCCAAATACCTGACGCCGGACCTCCCGCTGCACCGCGATGACCTGGCAGAGCACGGCTACGATCCGGTAGCCACGGTCCGGGAGATGATCCGGCGGACCGTCGAGAAGATGTACGCCGAGGACAAGTCCAACGAGTACCTCGAGGTGACCTACGCCAACGGTGACACGGAGATGCTCTATTTCAAGGACTTCAACTCCGGTGCCGTTATCCAGAACGTCGTGGACCGCGCGAAGAAATACGCGATCAAGGATTTCCTCACCCTGCGCCAACGGGGCCTGAGGATCGACCACCTGATGCGCGCCGTCGTCGACGAATTCCGCGAGCATGAGGACATGCCCAACACCACGAATCCCGATGACTGGGCACGGATCTCGGGCAAGAAGGGTGAGCGCATCACGTACATCCGGACCATCATCCAGGGCAAGGCCGGCCAGGAGCCGGGCCGTACCATCGAGACCGCGGCGAACCCGGGACAATATCTGTGACGGTCCGTCGGGTTATGGGGACGGAGACCGAGTACGGCGTCCTCGCTCCGGCCCTGCCCAACGCCAACGCCACCGTTCTCTCCAGCCAGATCGTCAATGCCTACGCGGCCACCGTCCGTTCAGGGATGGGCAACCTCTCCGGGACCCGGTGGGACTATACGGACGAGGCGCCGCTGAACGATGCCCGCGGGTATACCGTGCCCCGGACTGCGGCCGATCCAACGCAGCTGACCGACACGCCGCCTGTGCTGGATGCCGAGCAGATCGCCATGGAAGGCGGCGGGCCGTCCGCCTTGTACGGCGAGACGCAGGACAGCACTGTGCTCATGAACATGGTGCTGGGAAACGGTGCGCGGCTCTACGTGGACCACGCGCACCCGGAGTATTCCTCGCCTGAGGTGACAAATCCCCGTGACGCTGTGCTGTGGGATAAGGCGGGCGACGCCGTCGTGCTGGCGGCCATGCGCCACATTGCGCGCACTCCGGGCTTCGCCCCGGTGCTCCTCTACAAGAACAACACGGACAGCAAAGGTGTCTCCTACGGCGCCCATGAGAACTACCTGGTCCCGCGAAGTGTGCCGTTTACCCGATTGGTATCGGGGCTCCTCCCGTTTTTCGCCTCCCGACAGGTGATCTGCGGTTCCGGGCGCGTCGGGATTGGCACCAGCAACCAGCGGCAGGGCTACCAGCTGAGCCAGCGCGCTGACTTTTTCGAGACCGAAGTCGGACTGGAGACGACGATCCGCCGGCCGATCGTCAACACCCGGGACGAACCCCATGCCGTAGCGGAGAAGTACCGCAGGCTGCACGTCATCATCGGCGACGCCAACCTCAGTGAAGTTTCGGCCCTGCTCAAGGTGGGGACGACGTCGGCGGTCCTGTCCCTGATCGAAGCCGACGCCGTGCCGGAGATCGAACTGCGTGATCCGGTGGGTGCCCTGCAGCTCATCAGCCACGATCCCGCACTGACACAGCTCGTGGAGCTGAAGGACGGCCGGATGGTGACCGGACTGGACCTCCAGGAGATGTATCTCGAAGCGACGGCGGCCCATGCCCGGACGGGCGAGGGCGCCGACGCAGCGACCGAGGACATCCTTAACCGGTGGATGTCCGTGGTCGGCATGCTGAAACGGGACCCGATGGCGGCGTCGGCCCAGGTGGACTGGGTGGCCAAGCTCAAACTCCTGCAGGCTTACCGGGACAGGGACGGCCTGGCCTGGAACGATGCCCGGCTGAACCTGATCGACCTGCAGTACGCCGACATGAGGCCGGAGAAGGGGCTGTACTACCGGCTCGCCGCCCGCGGCCAGATGGAACGGATCCTGACCGATGAGCAGATCGCAGCGGCGGTGACCCGGCCGCCCGAAGACACCCGCGCCTATTTCCGCGGCCGTTGCATTACCAGGTTCCCCGACGAGGTCATTGGTGCCAGCTGGGATTCCATCATCTTCGAGCTTCCGTCACGGCGCAGGCTCCAGCGCATTCCCACGCGTGAACCGCTGCGCGGAACGAAGGCTCTGACTGGGGAGCTTTTCGACGTTTCGGCCGATGCGGAGGATTTTGTGGCCAGGCTCCTGACCGGTCCGGAACCTACCGTGGCACCATAGGACGTAGGACACATCTACCGAGCTGGAAAGGGCAGCGTCATGGCAACCCAGGACAGAAAGAGCACCGGATCCCGCCCCCAGGAGCAGGAGGAAACCGACGAGGCAACACCACCTCCGGCAGCCGAACCCGCCGAACAGTCGACGGCCAACACCGAAGGTGTGGACGACCTTCTTGACGAGATTGACGGCGTCTTGGAGAACAACGCAGAAGAGTTTGTCCGCGGCTTTATCCAGAAAGGCGGTCAGTAGCGGATGACTCAACCGGACCCTGCACAGGCGGTGGCTGCGGCAGCCGGCTCGTCGTTTAGTGAGCATTTGAGCCGCCACCATCCCGACCTTCTTCCGTCCGCCCGGCGGCTGGGGTCCATACCTGCAGGATCCGCAGCCGGAGCAGCGCCGCAGGCAACGACCATCGTGTCCCTGACCTACGCCGGCGGTGTCCTGATGGCGGGGGACCGGCGGGCAACCATGGGCAACATGATCGCCAGCCGCCACATCCGCAAAGTCTTTCCGGCGGACAACTACTCCGTGCTCGGCATCGCCGGGACGGCAGGGATCGCGCTGGACATGATCCGGCTGTTCCAGGTGGAGCTGGAACACTACGACAAGATCGAGGGCACCCCCATGAGCCTGGACGGCAAGTCCAACCGGCTCGCGGCCATGGTCCGCCAGAACCTTCCCCTGGCACTGCAGGGCCTGGCCGTCATTCCCCTCTTCGCCGGATACGACACCGACCGCCACGAGGGCCGGATCTTCTCCTACGACGTCACCGGCGGACGGTACGAGGAATACGAGCACCACAGTGTCGGGTCGGGTTCCGTCTTCGCACGCGGAGCCCTGAAGAAACTCTGGCGGCCTGGCCTGGATGAAGAGCAGGCAGTGCGCGTGGCCTTGGAGTCCCTCTACGACGCCGCCGACGACGACTCCGCGACCGGGGGACCGGACCTGGTCCGGAAGCTGTGGCCCGTGGTGTACATCGTCAATGCGGCGGGGATCCGCGAGATTCCCGAGCGGGAACTGCACCAGATGGCCGAAGAGCTCGTGGCACGGCGTTCAGTCGCCGGGCTGGAGGCTTAGCCGATGACACAGCAGTTCTACGTATCGCCCGAACAGCTCATGAAGGACCGGGCGGATTTCGCCCGGAAAGGAATTGCACGCGGCCGTTCCGTGGTGGTGCTCACCTGCCGCGACGGCATAGCCTTTGTCGCGGAGAACCCGTCGCCCTCCCTCCACAAACTGGGTGAGATCTACGACCGGATCGGTTTTGCGGCGGTGGGTAAGTACAACGAGTTCGAGAGCCTCCGGCAGGCCGGAGTCCGCTACGCGGACGTACGGGGATACTCCTATGCCAGGGAAGACGTATCCGCCCGGGGACTGGCCAGTGTCTATGCCCAGAGCCTCGGTTCGGTCTTCACCACCGAAGGTAAACCGTTCGAAGTTGAGCTCGCCGTCGCCGAAGTCGGATCCGAACCCTACAGCGACCACCTCTACCGCCTCACCTTCGACGGTTCGATTGCCGACGAGAGCAACTACGTGGTCATGGGCGGGCAGGCGGACATCGTCAACGACTCCCTGGCCCGGGCCTGGTCCCCGGACACGTCCTTCAGCGAGGCCATCAAGGTAGCCGTCAAAGCGCTCTCAGCCACGCGGAATGCTCCTGACGCGGGATCCGGCGGCGACTCGCCGGCGTCCACGCCCGAGCTGCTGGGGGCCGGCCTCCTGGAGGTCGCCGTCCTGGACCGGGATCCGCTGTCGACCCGGGGGACTGTCCGGGCTTTCCGCAGGATTGGAACCGTTGAGCTGGACCGCTTGCTGGCCGGCGCGGAAGGAGACTGATGGACCGCAGGATCTTCGGCGTGGAGACTGAATTCGGGATCGCCTACTCTGGACCGGATTCGCGGCCGCTTTCACCGGAAGAAGTGGCACGCTACCTCTTCCGCAAGGTGGTGAGCTGGGGAAGGTCATCGAATGTCTTCCTGACCAACGGCTCACGGCTCTACCTCGACGTCGGATCGCACCCCGAATACGCCACGGCGGAATGCGACGACCTGGCGCAGCTGATCGCCCATGACCGGGCCGGCGAACTGATCCTCGACGACCTCGTTGACGAAGCGGAGGAACGGCTGCAGGCGGAGGGCTTCAACGGCAGCGTCTACCTCTTCAAGAACAACACTGACTCCGCAGGCAATTCCTACGGCAGTCACGAGAACTACCTCATTCCCCGCCGGCTGGAATTCTCCCGCCTGGCAGACATCCTGATCCCGTTCCTGGTCACCCGGCAGCTGCTTGTCGGCGCCGGAAAGGTCCTGAAGACGCAGTCGGGTTCCCTGTACGCGTTCTCCCAGCGGGCCGACCACATCTGGGAAGGGGTGTCCTCCGCAACGACCCGTTCGCGCCCGATCATCAACACCCGCGATGAACCCCATGCCGACGCCGAGCATTACCGCCGGCTGCACGTCATTGCCGGCGATTCCAACATGTCCGAGACCACCTCGATGCTCAAGGTCGGAACTGTGGACCTGATGCTGCGGATGATCGAGGCGGGCGTGATCATGCGCGACCTCAGGCTGGAGAATCCTATCCGCAGCATCCGGGAGATCTCCCACGACCTCACCGGGTCGGCCCCGCTGAAACTTGCCAACGGGTCCAGCATGACCGCCCTGGAGCTGCAGCACCTCTATCTGGAGCGTGCTGCGGACTTCGTGGACGCGAACGGTGCGCATAACCGGTACGTTCCCCGGATCCTCGATTTGTGGGGCCGTGCCCTGGACGCTGTCGAGACCGGAGACACCTCACGGATCGACACGGAAATCGACTGGGCCATCAAGAAGAAGATAGTTGACCGCTACGCTGAGCGCTCCGGCCTGGACATGGCATCCCCGCGGCTGGCCCAGATCGACCTCACCTACCACGACATCTCGCGCAAACGGGGACTGTTCTACCTCCTGCAGTCCCGCGGAGAGACAGCACGGGTGGTCGACGACAGTGACATTAAAGAGGCGGTGGACGTCCCGCCGCAGAGCACGCGTGCCAAACTGCGCGGCGACTTCGTCCGCCGGGCGAAAGCTGCCAACCGTGATTTCACCGTCGACTGGGTGCACCTGAAGCTCAATGACCGCGCCCAGCAGACAGTGCTGTGCAAGGACCCCTTCGCCGCGGTGGATGAGCGGGTGGAGGCGCTGCTGTCCACCCTCTGACCCCGGCACGGCAGCTTTCCAGAGCTGGGGCACCGCTGTCCTAGGCTCCTCTCAGGTGCACGCGTTAGGGTGGGACATGCTGTCCGGATGCGCATGCGCCGCTGCGGTGCCCGCTTCCGGGAACAGTCACATTGTCCGCCACTGAAAGAAGTACTGTGCGAAAAGTACTAGCTATACTCCTGCCCGCCCTCCTCCTGCTGACCGCCTGTTCAGGCGATGACAGCAGCGGCCCACTGTCCTCGGTCAAGGTCAGCTCCACCGGCGACGGCAGCGTCCCCACCGTGGAGTTCGACGCGCCGCTGACAGTCGACGAGCCCACGCTGGTGCGGGTGAACGACGGCGACGGCGAGGAACTCACCGAAGGCCAGACGGCGTCCGTCCGCCTTGTGGTCCTCAACCCCGAGAACGGGGAAGCAGGCCAGGAGACCTACACGGCCGAGACGGCCGAGGACATCGCCGTGGATGACTCCCTCAAGCAAGGGAATGAGCAGATGTACAGCGCCCTCGTGGGCGCACCGGTCGGCTCTGACTTCGCCTACTACGTGCCCGGCAGCGAAGACACCGGAACGCAGTCCCAGTTCATCGTGTTCACCCTGACCGATGCCCGCGACGTTCCCACGCGTGCCTGGGGTTCGGATGTGGACCCCGTAGAGGGCCTCCCGACGGTTGAGCTTTCCGACGAAGGACAGCCCACCATCACTGTCCCCGAGGCTGAAGCACCCACCGAGCCGGTCGCCCAGGACCTGAAGAAGGGCGACGGGGCTGTCATTGAAGCTGATGACACCGTCACGGTGCAGTACCACGGCGTGAAGTGGTCCGACGGAACTGTCTTCGACTCCAGCTGGGAGAGCGGCAGCGCCGCCACCTTCGGCCTGAATCAGGTGATCTCTGCCTGGACCGAAGGACTGGCCGGAAAGACAGTTGGCTCCCAGGTGCTGATCGTGGCACCTCCCGCCACGGCCTACGGCTCCCAGGAGGGCCACGAGCTCCAGAACGAAACCCTCGTGTTCGTCGTGGATATCCTCGAGGCGAAGTAACCGCCTTAGCCGGATAAGATTGCAGGCAGTCCCAAACGAAGGAGTTCCATGTCATTCGGAAAGCGCGAGTACGACCGGCAGAAGCCGGAAATCGATTTCCCGGAGCACGATGCCCCGACAGACCTCGTCATCGAGGACATCGTTGTCGGTGACGGTGCCGAGGCAAAGCCCGGAGACACCGTCTCCACCCACTATGTCGGCGTAGCGTTCTCCACCGGGGAAGAATTTGACGCCTCGTGGAACCGCGGTGCCCCGCTCGACTTCAAGGTCGGAATCGGCCAGGTCATCCAGGGATGGGATCAGGGCCTGCTGGGAATGAAGGTCGGCGGACGCCGCCGCCTCGAGATTCCCGCACACCTGGCGTACGGTGACCGGGGCGCCGGCTCAGCCATCGCCCCGGGGGAGTCCCTGATTTTCGTCGTGGACCTGCTCGGCGTCCGCTAAGGACCGCAGCACTCTCCATCCGCATCCAGGGGCGGGCACGCCGGCGGCGCACACCCCCCCCCCGGACCCCCGTGGCGGGGGGGGCGCCGCGGGGGGGGCCGCGCCCCCGCCGCGGGGCCGCCCTTGGCGTGTTTGGCGCCGCTCGGGCGGTAGATTAGCCGTGTGTCCCAGCAACCTGCCGAAAAACGCACTGAACGCCTGCTCAACCTGGTCATCGCCCTGCTCTCCAGCCGGCGCGGCTTCACCAAGCATGAGCTGTTTGAAGAAATCGAGCTCTATTCCGAAGCCGCCTCCACGGAGGCCCGCGAAAAGCTTTTCGACCGGGACAAAGCCTTCCTGCGCGAACAGGGCATTCCCGTGGAGTCCTACAGCGACGATGCCCTCTTCGAAGGGGACAACACCGTCCAGCGCTACCGGATCCGCAGCGAGGAGTACCGGCTGCCCGAGGTGACCTTCACCAACGCCGAATCAGCGGTACTCGCCCTGGCCGCCCAGATGTGGGAACAGGCAGCGCTGGGTTCCGCAGCGGCCCGCGCAGTGCGCAAGCTCCGGGCACGGGGCGTGATTGCCGAAGACGCGGCGGCCAGCCCGATCCAACCCGGAATCCGGACCAGTGATCCGACGTTTTCGGCCGTGTTCCGTGCCACGGCCGGCCGCGTGCCCATCACCTTCGGCTACCGGGCAGCAGGCGGTACGGAAGCCACCCGGCACCTTGAACCGTGGGGGATGGGATCGCGTTACGGGCATTGGTACGTGGTCGGCTGGGACAGGGACCGCCAAGCCGAACGTTACTTCCGCCTCTCCCGAATGACCACTGCGGTCAAGACCGGCCGCGGAAGCTACACAGTTCCTGAACACTTCGACATCCATGCCTCCCTCGCTTCCCTCGATGCAGTGTTCCCGGAGCAGCAGGCAGTGGTTGACGTGCGTTCCGGAGCCGGCGCCGAACTGCGCCTGCGCGCCGGAACAGCCAGCCCAGCTGGCCCGGAGCCGGAAGGACTCAGCGCACCGGCAGCGGGAATGGACCGGATCTGGCTCACGGTGACGGATGTTGACGGGCTCGCTGCGGACGTTGCGGCGCTGGGGCCTGCTGCCGAGGCAGTCCACCCTCCCGAGCTGCGCAGCATGGTGCAGACGACCCTGACGGCGGCCCGCGAAAGACAGCGGGAACCCGTTCCGGAGTTCCCCGAACCCGCAGCGCCGCGGACCAGGGCAGTGAAGGCCGCAGGGGCACAGGAACGGCTCAGCCGGTTGCTTGACCTGGTCCCGTACATCCTCGCCAACCAGGGCGCGGACCTGGAAGAGACCGCCGGCAGGTTCGGCGTGAGCCCGGAGCAGCTCGCTGCCGACCTGAACCTCTTGTTCGTCAGCGGTCCGCGCTATTACCCCAACGGGCTCATGGACGTGGATTTCGAAACGGGCCAGATCTTTATCGACAACGCAGAGAACCTTTCCCAGCCCGTCCGGCTGGCCATGGATGAGGCGGCCGCCCTCATCGTCGGCCTCGACACCCTGGCCGCCCTGCCGGGCGCTGCCCCCACTGATGCCGTCGCCAGTGCCCATGCCAAGCTCAGCGAGGCAGCCGGAACTGCCGGCACCGCCGGGTCCGCCGTAGCGGCCGCTCTCCTCCCGTCCGGGGCGGCACCGGCCCTGCTTGAAGACCTGCGCAGGAGCGTCAGCGACAAGCGGCGACTGTCGATCCGGTACGTGGTGCCGAGCCGTGACGAGGTCTCGGAGCGGGTTATCGAACCCCGGCGCATCTTCTCCGAGAACGACACCTGGTACGTCGACGCCTGGTGCCACCGGGCCGAAGCGACGCGGTTCTTCAGGGTAGACCGGATCGTGGAATGGGAGGACGCCGGCGCCGTCCCGCCGGACACCCCGGAACCCGTCCGCCAGTTCCCTGCCAGTCTGTTTACCGCGGGGGAGTCCGATGAGTCCGTCACAATCCGCCTTATGCCCGACGCCTCCTGGGTAGCTGAAGCGTATTCGGCAGAGCTCCGCACCGCATTGCCGGACGGCAGCCAGGTTGTGGTCCTGCGAACCCCGGCCACGGGCTGGATTCCGGGATTCATCGGTCGTCTGGGTGGAACAGCGTCCGTAGCGGCTCCCGAAGAGCTGGCGGCCACCACGGCCGCGTGGCTCGATGCCGCCCTGGAAAACTACGCGTGAACTGCCCGGGACTCCCCGCCCGCCGAAGACCGCGGCGGCAGAGGTCCTTGCCAGGCTCCACTATGCTGGGACCATGCCTTGGTGGTCGTGGATCGTTATATGGGTAGCCGTCACGGCGGTTGCCCTGCTGCTGTATGTGCTGATCGGCATCCGCCTCTTCCGCAAATTCATGGCGGTGCTGGGCGAAGTCCAGTCAGCCGGATCCCGGTTGTCCTTTGCGCCCTCTGCTTCCGCGCCGGCCCCGCAGGAAATTGCGGACCAGCTGCCGGCGGTGTTCCTCGATCCTGCCGTTGCGAGGCTCCGGTACGAGGACGGCAAGGCAGAACGGAAAGAGGCCCGGCGTGAACGCCGGGTCGAGCGGAGGCGCCTGCGCGGTCAACCGCGGGCGTGGCGCGATATCCCTGGGCTCTGACATAAAATGGCTTGTAACGAAAGGACACCGGCATGCGCCTAGAAGGCTGGCATATTGTCATCATCATTGTTATTGCGATCCTCCTCTTTGGAGCTCCCAAGCTCCCGGGGCTGGCACGCAGCGTTGGACAGTCCCTGCGGATCTTCAAGTCCGAGGTACGCCAGATGAAGGACGAGAATACGTCCGGAACGGGTGACGGCGAGCCGGTGGAAGGCCGTGTGGTCAATAACCCGGCCAACCCTTCGGCCACGCCCAACCAGGGGCCGGCACCGACGCAGACACCGCCGCCGGGATCCACTCCCGGCACCGGTAATCCGCACACCACCCCGTAACGGCAGTGGCGCTGAACCGAGGGCGCAAATCCAACCCTGAAGGGCGGATGGCCCTCAAGGAACACCTGAGGGAATTCCGCAACCGGCTGTTCAAGGCGGCAATCGCCGTTGTCCTGGGCACGGTCGGGGGATTCTTCCTCTACATGCCCGTCTTTAACGAACTGACCCGTCCTGTCCGGGAACTGTCGGAGCAGGAGGGGCGGCTGGCGACGATCAACTTCGACGGCGTCGCCACCTCGTTCGACCAGATGATCCAGGTTTCGGTTTTCATTGGCGTGCTGGTATCCAGTCCTTTCTGGCTTTACCAGCTGTGGGCGTTCATCACTCCCGGCCTGCGGACCAAGGAGCGGCGGGCCGCACTCGGGTTCCTGGCAGCCGCCGTGCCGCTCTTCCTGGCCGGGGTGTGGCTCGCCTGGCTGATCCTCCCGAATGCCGTCGGCGTCCTGACTGACTTCACCCCCGAGGGTGCAGCCAACGTCATCACCGCTTCGGTGTACCTCGCCTTTGTCCTGCGCCTGCTTCTCGCCTTCGGCATTGCCTTCCTGATCCCCGTGGTCATGGTGGGGCTGAACCTGCTGGGGCTGCTCTCGGGGAAAACTATCGTGAAGTACTGGCGGATCACGGTCTTCATCATTTGCCTCTTCGCCGCCATGGCTGCCCCCGGCGGCGATGCCCTGAGCATGTTCTACCTTGCCGCACCGCTGCTGGTGCTCTTCGCCGTCGCCGTCGGCCTCTGTTTCCTGAACGACAAGCGCCGTGCCCGCCGCAACGCAGCCCGGGAAGCCGCCGTGGACGCTGAGGCGGACAAGGCCTCAGCCCTCGAGGACATCTAGCCCTGGCTGAACACCGTTTAGGCTGGAGATATGACTTCCCCGTCTGAGCGGTACCAGGCCGCCAAAGAACGCACCGGACACGCACGTACCCGCCTGGGAGTCTTCGAGCAGTCGCTGGGCTTCGACCTCGACCCTTTCCAGATCGAAGCCTGCCGCTCCGTGGAGGCGGGACGCGGCGTGCTCGTGGCAGCTCCCACCGGCGCCGGCAAGACGGTGGTGGGGGAGTTCGCCGTCTACATGGCGCTCGAACGGGGCCTGAAGGCTTTCTACACGACGCCGATCAAAGCGCTGAGCAACCAGAAGTACGTGGAGCTTTCGGCCTCTTACGGTCCGGAGAACGTTGGACTGCTCACGGGGGACACCAGCATCAACCCCGAAGCTCCCGTCGTCGTGATGACGACTGAAGTGCTGCGCAACATGCTGTACTCCAACTCCGCGACGCTGGATGACCTTGGCTACGTGGTCATGGATGAGGTGCATTACCTCGCCGACCGCTTCCGCGGCGCAGTCTGGGAAGAAGTCATCATCCACCTGCGCTCTGACGTGCAGCTGGTGTCACTGAGCGCCACGGTGTCCAACGCCGAGGAGTTCGGGGCATGGCTGGACACGGTCCGGGGGGACACCGACGTCGTCGTCACCGAGCACCGTCCGGTGCCGCTGTGGCAGCACGTCATGGTGGGCCGGGACATCGTGGACCTCTTCGCCACCGATGTGTCCTTCGACGAAGCCGCCGATGATTCCGAGCGCCCGGCAGGCATTCAGGAAAAGGTGAAGGTCAATCCGGAACTGCTTGAGCTGGCACGCAACGAATCCCGGTTGAACCAGCGTTCCCGCTGGGGCTCGCAGCGCCCCGGTTCGGGCGGCCGCAAATACGAGCGGGGCCGCGGCAGTTACGCTCCCAGCGCTCCGCAGACCCGCACACCCCGGGCTTCCCGCCCGCAGGTGATCAGCCAGCTGGACAAGCGCGGGCTCCTTCCGGCAATCACGTTCATTTTCTCGCGCAACGGCTGCGACGCCGCAGTCCGGCAGTGCGTCGACTCCGGGCTGGCCCTGACCACCGAAGCTGAACGCCGGGTCATAGCGGCGACGGTCGATGAAGCCAGCCGGGACATTCCCGAGGACGACTTGGAAGTTCTAGGCTTCTGGACCTGGCGTGAGGGGCTGGTCCGCGGGTTCGCTGCCCACCACGCGGGCATGCTGCCCACCTTCAAGGAAGTCGTGGAGAAGCTGTTCGCCGCAGGCCTGGTCCGGGCGGTGTTCGCCACGGAGACCCTCGCCCTGGGCGTCAACATGCCGGCACGCTCCGTAGTCCTGGAAAAGCTCGACAAGTTCAACGGTGAAGCCCACGTAGACATCACGGCAGGGGAGTACACGCAGCTGACCGGCCGCGCAGGACGCCGCGGAATCGACGTCGAAGGCCATGCGGTGGTCCTTTGGCAGCCCGGCACCAACCCTGCAGCGGTCGCAGGCCTCGCCTCGCGGCGCACCTACCCGCTGAACTCATCGTTCCGGCCGACCTACAACATGAGCATCAACCTCATTGCGCAATTCGGCCGCGACCGTGCCAGGGAAATCCTCGAATCCTCCTTCGCGCAGTTCCAGGCCGACCGGTCTGTTGTGGGGCTCGCGCGGCAGGTGCGTTCCCGCGAAGAATCCCTCGCCGGGTACGAGAAGGCAATGACCTGCCATCTGGGGGACTTTTCCGAGTACTCCGCCCTTCGCCGGAAACTTTCAGACCTGGAGCAGGCGGCGTCCAAGTCCAAGGCCCGCAGCCGCCGAAGCGCGGCCGCCGCTTCCCTGGAAACCCTGCGCCCCGGGGACGTCATCGACGTGCCGGGCGGCCGCAGTCCCGGCTACGCGGTGGTCCTGACGCCGGACACCAGTGCGCGTGAACCCCGGCCAACCATCCTCACGGAAGACAAACAGATCCGGCGCCTGCATGTGGGGGACCTGGACGGTCCCTTGGACGTGGTCTCGCAGATCCGGATCCCCAAATCCTTCAATGCCCGTACGCCCAAGGACCGGCGTGACCTGGCTTCATCGCTGCGCAATGCCCTGCGCGAACACCGTCCGCCCCGGCCCGCCGGCGGCCGCGGTGCCTCGCTGCATGCAGCGGGCACGGAGCGGCAGGAGCAGGCCATTGCAGAGCTGCGCCGCAAACTGCGTGCCCATCCCTGCCACGGCTGCAGCGAACGGGAAGACCACGCCCGCTGGGCCGAGCGCTGGTGGAAACTGCGCCGGGAAACGGACAACCTCACCGCCCAGATCCGGGGCCGCACGAATACGATCGCCAAGACGTTCGACCGCGTCAGCTCGGTACTGGAGCACTACGGATATGTCGCTCCGGATGCTGACGGGGTGCCGCAGGTTACGCCGCCAGGCAGCAAGCTGCGCCGAATTTACGGGGAGCGGGACCTGCTGGCCGCCTTGGGCCTGGAGCACGGGGCGTTCGACGACGTCGACGCCGTCGAACTCGCGTGCCTCGCCACGGCACTCGTTTACCAGCCCAAACGCGAAGAGCGCGGACTGCGGCCCCGGATGCCCAGTGCCGTCCTCGACGGTGCCGTCGACATCCTGATCCGGCAATGGTCCGAGCTGACGGACCGTGAAGAAGCCGAGAAGCTGCCCCTTACCGGGGAACCTGAACTGGGCCTGGTCTGGCCGATGTTCAAGTGGGTGCAGGGCAAGCACCTCCAGGTGGCTCTCAATGGGACCGAACTGGCCGCCGGCGACTTTGTCCGCTGGTCCAAGCAGGTCATCGACCTGATCGACCAGCTGGCCAAGGTGCCCGACCTGCAGCCGGACCTGCGCCGCCGCTGCCGTGAGGCCATCGATCTGATCCGCCGCGGCGTCGTCGCCTACTCCGCCGTCAGCGAATAGCCGCCCAACGGGCGGCCGGTTCCGGCTACGGTCAATTCTGGCGTCCCCCAGCGGACGGTTTAGCGCAGCAACTACGAAGAACAGGTGAGTCCTTGAACAGCACGGCCCCGGCGAATGAGCTGGTCCTTTACCGCAACGGTTCGGTTTACAGCTCGGCCGATCCTTTCGCGACAGCCATGCTCGTGGACGGCGGCACCGTCGCCTGGGTTGGTTCCGAGCAGGCAGCCACCTCGATCCAGGACTCAAAGATGCGGGTCGTGGATCTCCAGGGTGCCCTCGCCGCGCCGGGCTTTGTCGACTCGCATGTTCACCTCACGGAGACCGGCCTGGCCGAGTCTTCGCTGGACCTCTCCGGCGTCAGCTCCCTGGCCGAGCTGCTCAGCGCTGTTGCTGCTGCAGCCAAAGCGTCCTCCGGGCTTCTGCTCGGGCACGGCTGGGATGAATCCGGCTGGCCCGAAGCGCGGGTTCCCACTGCGGCAGAGCTTGATGCTGCCTCGGGTAACCGCCGGGTCTACCTGGCCCGCGCAGACGTGCACTGCGCCGCCGTCTCGGGGACCCTGGCAGCCGAGCTCGGTCTGGCCGGCATGGACGGCTGGGACAACGGTTTTGTGATCCGCGGTGCCCATGAGGCCGCCCGGACCGTATCCCGCAGCCTGAGCCTGCAGGAACGTGCCCGCTTCCAGCGTGCCGCTTTGGACCTGGCCGCCTCCCGGGGAATCGTGGCTGTCGCCGAAATGGCGGCTCCCCATATTGTTCCGCCGGAGGACCTGCGCCAGCTCCTGGGCCTGGAAGGCACGCTCGGCTCCGTTCCCGGCCCCCAGGTCCTGCCGTACTGGGGCCAGCTGGCAACCACTGAACAGGAGCTGGAAGACCTGCGGGAGGCGTTTGGCGGAAAGCTCCTGGGCCTCGCCGGGGACCTGAACATTGACGGCTCCTTCGGCGCCCGGACAGCCGCGGTGCGGCTGCCGTATACAGATGCTCCAGAGATCTCGGGGAGCCTCTACCTGGGCGAGGAAGAGGCAGCCCGGCATCTTGAACTGGCCACCCGTGCCGGCCTCCAGGCCGGTTTCCACGTCATCGGCGACGCAGGGCTCGACACGGTGCTGGGAGCACTGCACCGCGCAGCGGAGGCCGTGGGGGAGCAGAAGCTCCGCGCGGCGCACCACCGGCTTGAGCATGTGGAACTGACCGACGACGGCGGCATCGCTGAGCTGGTCCGTTGCGGCGTCACTGCCAGCATGCAGCCGTCCTTCGACGCTGCCTGGGGCGGCAGCAGCGGCATGTACAGCCAGCGGCTGGGCAGCCGGAGCAGTTCCATGAACCGCTTCGCATCGCTGCTTTCCGCCGGGGTTCCCGTAGTCTTCGGTTCCGACGCACCCGTCACCGCGCTTGATCCCTGGCGAACGGTCCAGGCCGCCGTGTCCCATTCCAATCCCAAAGAGCGCATCTCCGCGCGGGCCGCGTTTATTGCCCACACCCGTGCAGGCTGGCGTGCCGCCGGGACCGGAAATCCGATGCTGGGCCAGCTCGCTCCCGGAACCCCGGCCTCGTTTGCGGTCTGGGAGGCCGACGAGCTCATGGTCCAGACTCCCGATTCGTCAGTGGCTTCCTGGAGCACCGATCCCCGGGCCGGAACACCGCTGCTGCCCGCCTTGGACACCGGTTCACTGCCGCGCTGCCTGCAGACCGTGCACCTTGGTACGGAGCTGTACCGGGCACCGGATTTCAGTTAGGGGGCCAAATATTTTCGTCCGAGGCTGCTCGCGAAACGTGCTCTGACCTGCGATGACATAGAAGTCGCCTAGTCAGGATTGTGTTGACACTCCCCGCTCAGCACGTAGGCTAAGGGAACTGCGGACCGGAAACGGCGTGTGCCGAAGACGGTTCGTGAGGCCCGTGCACACGTGCGTGGGGGGTGGTGGTTCGTCCGCCGAAGAATGTGCTCGGCCACCAGCAGCAACGCATTGGGGTGGGTTCATCCGTCAGTAGAAAACAGGTCCGGCTTGCCCGGGACTGGCCCGAAGACGGCGGAACCCGCCCCTTTGTGCGCGTGCGCATCCAATGTGCCCCACGGGCCCTGATCGGACGCGTCCCATATACTGGTAAACCTGCCCACCGGCAGTACCCCTCCGGGCCGCGATCAGCGCGGCTCGTGTTTGTTGAAAGGCCATGCGTGCGCGTCCTCACCATCATCCCCACTTACAACGAGATCGAGTCGCTACCCAAGACCCTGGCACGGCTGCGGGCCGCTGTACCTGACTCGGATGTGCTGATTGCGGACGACAACAGCCCCGATGGTACTGGCGCCTTCGCCGACGAGCAGGCAGCCCGCGATCCGCAGGTCCATGTCCTGCACCGCAAGGGCAAGGAAGGGCTTGGCGCTGCCTACATTGCAGGCTTCCGCTGGGGCCTGGACAAGGGTTACGACATCCTCGTGGAGATGGACGCCGACGGATCCCACAAGCCCGAGCAGCTGCCGCTTCTGCTCGAAGCCTCGAAAGAAGGGGCTGACCTGGTCATCGGCTCCCGCTGGGTACCGGGCGGGTCGGTTGTGAACTGGCCGCTGCACCGCAAGCTGCTTTCCCGCGCGGGGAGCACGTACTCGCGGTTCATGCTGGGCATCCCGGTCCGCGACATCACCGCCGGGTACCGCGCCTTCCGCCGCACCACGCTGGAGAAACTGGATCTCTCCGCTGTTGAATCCGTGGGCTACGGCTTCCAAGTGGACATGACGTTCCGGGTAGCGCGCCTGGGCCTGACCATCAACGAAGTGCCCATCACGTTCGTCGAGCGCGAGTTTGGCGCGTCGAAGATGAGCGGCAACATTGTTTTTGAAGCGATTGCGAACGTTACCAAGTGGGGACTCGGCGCCCGCTGGGCGAAACTGACCCGCCGGGGCTGAGCCGCGGGACGGACGCATCGGGTACGGCAAAGGCCCCCGCCCCCCCCCCCCCCC
>NZ_JAXIOO010000022.1:0-60964 GCF_049311065.1 Arthrobacter sp. 7Tela_A1
CCCCCCCCCCCCCCCCCCCCCCCCCCCCACCCCCCCCCCCCGCCCCGGGGGCCGGCCCGCGAAGTGCGTCCGCAGCGCCGGAGCAGGAACTGAAACCTAGAACGAGACGGTCCGGGTAAACCAGAGCCGGTACCTAAACCCTGCCAGGTGGAATGACAGCACGGGTGAATCGATCTTTGCTTCCTGCCGGAGCCTTCCCCGCAGGGACCTGGCCCGAACCGCCTCTTTCCTGCCTCGTTCTGCGTCGGCCAGGCGCTCCCGGTAGTCGAGCCGCGCCAGCTCTATCTCAAGCAAACCCATGACGTGTCCTTCCGTGCCCCCGTCGTGTCTAGCAGCTTGAGCACAACGCTAGGAGCCGCTGCACCAGCGCACGACGCCCTTGAGGACACCTAGGGTCCGCATTGACCAAGATTCAGGACAGGAACTGTCCGCGAGTCGAAGGCTCCTGCTCGGGGCGTGCCAGGGTTTCCCGGGCGGGACTGTCAGGACGTGCAGCCGACCCCGTCGCCGTCGCCGTCGAACTTGGGATCCCAGCCGGGGTCCCCAGGACGGATGGGAGCCGCTCCCGCAGCCCGGACAGCCGTGCAGTTGGCATACACCGGGATCGTGCCGGCCCCCTCGGGCACTCCCTCTGCTGCCGGACCGGCCGCTCCAGGTTGAGCTGCCGCTGTCCGCGGTGCGGTGCCCTCCCGGGCCGGAACAGGTTCCTCGGGGCAGGATGTGAGGACTGTTGCTATGGCATCGTGCTCGGCCTGCGTCATCCACAGCCCGTACGCGGCCTTGACCGCTGTTTGCCGCGCGACGTACTCGCAGCGGAAGTCCTTGTTCGGAGGGAGCCAGGTGGCGGCGTCGGAATCCGACTTCGCTCCATTGGCCGGACCATCCGCGGCGAACAGGTTGAGCGGATCGTTGGCGAACTGGCTGCGCTGCTCGGCGGAGAGCTGCTGCGCACCCTTCTGCCAGGCATCGGACAGCGCCACCACATGGTCGATCTGCACAGCCGTGCTGGTGGTGTTGCCGCGCACGAAGCTGATCGTGGTCCCTGTGTAGGGGTCGGCAAAGGTTCCCGAGGCGACGACGCAGTCCTGCGTTCCCGGTTTGAATTCCTCGGACACCAGGTCCCGGGCCAGGATGTCGTTGCGGGTATCGCAGCCATTGCGGTCGACGTCGGCCCAGGCTGGTCCGAATTCCTCGCGGTTGTAGCCGGTCTTCGGGGCGCGCCCCTTGATCGCGATGGTTCCCAGCTGCTCCAGCGCGGTTCCCGCCTTGGCATCTGCGGTCCCTGCTTCGCTGCTTTGGACTCCTGCCGTCGTCGGGAGGGCGCCAGCAGGTGATTCCTGCGGCACGCAGGCTGTTCCTGTCAGCAGGAGCGTGAGGGCGGAAAGGGACAGCAAAATGGTGCGCAGGTGTTTCATCGCCATCAATTATCTCCGCTGCGCCGTTAATGCCGTGCAGGCGTGCGGCGCGCCCTTCCCTTGACTGAGGCTGCCGCGTAGATTCGGTGGAGTGCACACTTCCTGAGGAGAGCCATGGCCAACGGCAAGAACGCGTCCCAGACTGACTCCGGGAAGCTGTCCCCGGAGGACAAGTCAAAGGGGAAGGCCAGCGCGAATTCCAACGGCCGTGAACGGGTCGCAGTCGCGGAGGACTATGCCGCGGAACTCGATGAACTCGGCGAGCTGAATGCCAGGCCCCCAGTCATCATCAAGGACGAGGGCTCCCAGCCCCCCTGGCAGCACAACTACCCCTACGATAAAAAACTCAGCCGGCGGTCCTACGAACGGCAAAAGCGCCAGCTGCAGATTGAACTCCTCAAGATGCAGCTATGGGTCAAGGACACCGGCCAGAAGATGCTGCTGATCTTTGAGGGCCGTGACGCCGCCGGGAAAGGCGGGGCGATCAAACGGTTCAACGAGCACCTGAATCCCCGCGGTTCCAGGATCGTCGCCCTGGAAAAGCCCACGGATCAGGAGCGGACGCAGTGGTATTTTCAGCGCTACGTCTCCCATCTCCCCGGCGGCGGGGAAATCGTGATGATGGACCGGTCCTGGTACAACCGTGCCGGCGTCGAACGCGTGATGAATTACTGCACTCCGGCGCAGTACCTGGAATTCATGCGGGAAGTTCCGGAACTGGAACGGATGCTCGTGAACTCAGGGGTGCTGGTGCGCAAGTTCTGGTTTTCCGTGGGCCGGGCCGAACAGCTGGCGCGGTTTGCGGCGCGCGAAACGGATCCGGTGAAGCAGTGGAAGCTCTCCCCCACGGACCTCGCGAGCCTGGACAAGTGGGATGACTACACGCAGGCCAAGGAAGCCATGTTCTTCTACACGGACACCGGTGACGCGCCCTGGACCGTGGTGAAGTCCAATGACAAGAAGCGCGCCCGGCTGGAGGCGATGCGGTTCGTGCTGGACAGCGTCGACTACCCCAACAAAGACCGGACCGTAGCGCACGCCCCGGATCCCCTCATCGTCGGGCCGGCGGCCAGCCACTACGAGGAGGGCGAGGAGCCGGACGGACTGTTTCCCGTCGTCAAGCCGCAGCCCTGACGCACGGCCGCTGTTGCATATGATGAAACTGTGACTGCTACCCGACGACGCGCATGAGTTCCCGACTGCACACCCTGGTCATCGAATCCCTCGGACGCAGGATTGTGTCCGGAGAACTCGCTCCCGGGTCCACGATGCTCTCCGGAGATCTCGAAACCGAGCTCGGCGTCTCACGATCCGTTGCACGCGAAGCCGTGCGGGTGCTGCAGTCCCTGGGCCTGGTGGAAACGGTGAAGCGGATTGGTATCCGGGTGCTCCCGGAAACCGCCTGGAACGTTTTCGACCCGTTCGTGGTGCGCTGGCGGTTGGCTTCCGTTCCGGGCAAGGGTGCACAGCTGCGCTCACTGACTGAGCTGCGTTCCGCCGTCGAGCCCGCTGCCGCGGAACTCGCAGCAGAGCACGCCCCCGAGGATATGGCCGCGGAACTGATGGCTGTTGCGGCCAAGATGCGTGCCGTCGGCCGTGCCGGTGACCTGCAGCAGTTCCTGGCCCTGGACATCCACTTCCATGCCCTGGTCCTTGCCGCTTCGGGGAACGAGATGTTCGGGCAAATGCAGTCGATGATCGCCGAGGTCCTTCGCGGCCGCACCGACTACGGGCTCATGCCATCCCGGCCGCACGAGGAAGCACTGCAGTGGCACGTTGACGTCGCGAACGCGGTCCAGGAAGGCGATCCCGAGGCAGCCCGCGAGGCCATGGACCAGATCATGAGACGGACCAAGTCTGAAGTCGAGGGTGTCTGGGCCGACGAACCCCGGATCTTTACTCCGCCGGAGCGTCCGGGCGTAGTGGAGGGATAGTTGTTGGGGTAGCTGGGGTGCACCCTGGGGCGCACCCCAGCGCGCGGCCCGCAGGCGCGGCCCGCAGGCGCGGCCCGCAGGCGCGACAACGTTGCTCTCTTTCCTCTCCCGATAACAGCGTCCCTCTCCTCTTCTCCTCCCCGATCTTTTCTCCTCCCCCACAGCTGAACTGCGCCGCGCAGAGAGGTTTTTGTCCACAGACACAGGTCTTACTGGTCGCCAACGAGAAACCGTTTCATAACCTTTCGACCATGTTGGAGATGGAAGCAGCACCCTCATTGCGCCGACCAAGGCCCTCGGCGGCAGGGGCACGGGATGCCCACAGCAGTGCCGCCGGCACTTTTACCGACGCGGCTGCTGCCCGTCCCCTCCTCCTTCACGAGGTCGGTGCTGAAGCGCTCGGTGCTGGGTCGGTCGGTGCTGAAGCGCTCGGTGCTGGGTCGGTCGGTGCTGAAGCGCTCGGTGCTGGGTCGGTCGGTGCTGAAGCGCTCGGTGCTTCCACACCGGTGTCCACACCTCAAGAGTCCGGCCGGTCAGTTCGTGACTCATCCTGGACCGGCAGCGACAGTCCGGCGGCTGTTCGGTTCGCCAGCACCCATTGCTTACTGGACGACGTCGTCGCTTGGCTGCACTGTCTGCAGGATCCGCTCTCCACGGAGGATGTCCCGGATGGTTGGGCCGATCCCGAGTTGATTGACTTGATGCGGGGGTTGGAGGAGCTGAAGTCTGCTGCTGCAGCGGTGCAGGCCCGTGCCGCGGCAGCGTTTGATGCCTCCCAGCGCCGGGCACAGTCACGTGCCGGTGTCCCGGTGGGCCAGCTTGGCCGCGGCGTCGGAGCGCAGGTAGCCCTGGCCAGGCGGGATTCCCCGCATCGGGGTAGCCGGCACCTGGGTTTCGGCAAGGCACTGGTCCACGAAATGCCCCACACCCTGGCTGCCCTGTCATCCGGGGTGCTCAGTGAATGGCGGGCCACGCTCCTGGTCCGGGAAACCGCCTGCCTGGACGTCGAGGACCGGCGCCGGGTCGATGAGCTGATCTGCAAGGACCCTGCCTCCCTGGAAGGTGTTGGCGACCGCAGGCTGATTGCCCGGATCCGCTCCATCACCCAGGCCATTGATCCTGCGTCCCAGGTCCGCCGCAACGCCAAAGCCGTGTCCGACCGGTATGTTTCCTGCCGTCCGGCGCCGGACACCATGTCCTACCTGACCGGTCTGCTGCCGGTGGCCCAGGGAGTGGCGGTGTATGCGGCACTGTCACGGGCAGCGGATTCCCTGCGTGCCTCCGGGGACGAGCGCGGACGGGGACAGATCATGGCCGACACCCTCGTCGAACGCGTCACCGGTCAGGACACTGCGGACCGGGTACCGGTCGAGGTGCAGCTCGTGATCACGGACCGGACCCTGCTCTCCGACGTCCTGGCTCCTCAGCACCAAACCGGCGGGGACCGTGTTCCCTGTGCGCCGGCCACCGGACCGGATACCCCGGCGTATTTCCCGGGGTACGGCATCGTCCCCGGCGCGTGGGCAAGAGACCTCATCCGCTCCGGACTAGGTACCGGTGAAGCAGCAGACGCCGGACCGAAACGGGAGCCGGCATTGGTGCCGGTGCCGGAGCATCCTTCCCTGGTGAGTCTGCGCCGGCTGTACGCAGACCCAGTGTCAGGGGAACTCACTGCCATGGAATCCAAGGCCCGGGTCTTTCCCGCTGGTCTGGCACGGCTGATCCGCACCAGGGACCAAACCTGCCGCACCCCCTGGTGCGACGCACCGATCAGGCACATCGATCACATCCGTCCCCACGCGGAAGGCGGCCCAACCAGCTACACCAATGGACAGGGACTCTGCGAAGCCTGCAACCACGCCAAAGAAGCACCCGGCTGGCACGCAACACCAATCCAGGGGGTGCCGTCCGGCGGGAGGGGACCGGCGGGTCATACAACCGCCGTGGATGCAGCCAAAACGCCGCGCCAAGCCTCAGGCAGCCAGCACGTTGTCCGAGTCACGACGCCTACTGGCCACACCTATACTTCCGTGGCACCACCGCTGCCGGGCAGCCGGGCCGTCCCAACAGAGCCTGTCCTCAGTCGCCGAAGCGCAGAAGAACCTTGCTGCTAGCGGAGGCATCCCTGGCCACTTCGAACGCCTCCAGTGCTTGCTGGACCGGAAACTCGTGGGTGATCACCGGGTCAGCTTGCAGGCTCCCGTCGGCGAGGGCCGCGATGACGTCATCGATCTCGTCGTTGAACCGGAAGGAGCCCACCAATTCCAGTTCCCGCGTGATGGCCAGGGAGATCAGCGCAGGCTGCTCGTCCGAAGGTAGCAGTCCCACCATGACAACTCGCCCTCCGCGGGTTGCGCCTTGTACCGCGGACATCAGGCCACGGTAACTGCCGGAGGACTCGAAGCAGATGTCGGCATCCACGGCAGCAATGCCCTCGGCATCGCTCGCCAGCAGGCTGCGGTCAGCTCCAACCGCGCGGGCAGTCTTCAGCGGAAACTCATGCATGTCCGTTGTAATGATCTCGCCGGCGCCGCGTGCCCGAAGCACGGCGGTAATGAGCGCTCCGATCGGACCGGAACCGGTCACCAGCACACGCTTGCCCCGCACATCCCCGGCACGCGAAACCGCATGCCAGGCCACAGCCGCAGGCTCCACCAGTGCTGCACGGCGCAGCGGCAGGCTCTCCGGCAGTACCCGGAGCATCCGCACCGGAAGATTCACGAACCGGGCAAAAGCCCCCTCCGTGTGCGGGAACCGCGCAGCGCTGCCCAAATACGTGCAGCCGGGCGACAGGTTCGGCCGGTCCTCGGGATACCTGGACCCGTCGCCCGGACCCGGAGTCGCCGGATGCACGGCCACAGCCGTTCCCTCCACCGGCCCCGAGCCGTCGGCTGCAGCACGGAACACCCGCCCTACGACTTCATGCCCAAGCAGCATCGGCGCCTTCAGGATCGATTCTCCCGCAGCACCGTGCTGCCAGTAGTGCAGGTCCGATCCGCAGATCCCGCCGTAGGCGATCTCCACGACAGCTTCATCGGCAGCCGGCCCCACCGGCGCCACAGGTTCTACCCGCAGGTCGCCGGCCCCGTGCGCCACAACACCCACAACAGAATTCACAAGAGCTCCTACACCACCGTGGTCATGCCGCCGTCGATAAAGACGACCTGACCGTTGACGAAGTTCGACGCATCGGAGGCCAGCCAGATCGCCGGACCAATGATGTCCTCCACAGTGCCCCAGCGACCCGCAGGAGTCCTGCCCAGAATCCACGAGTTGAACTTCTCATCATCGACGAGGTTCTGCGTCATCTCAGTGTGGATGTAGCCCGGGGCGATGGCATTGATCTGCAGCCCGCAACCTGCCCACTCAGCCGTCATCGCCCGGGTCAGATTCCGGATCCCGCCCTTGGATGCTGTGTACGGCGCTATGGTCGGCCGCGCGAGATCGGCCTGGACCGAAGCGATGTTGATGATCTTCCCGGCACCACGCGGGATCATGTGCCGCGCAGCTTCACGTCCCACGAGGAACGCGCTGGTCAGGTTGGTGCGCATGACCCGTTCCCAGTCCTCGACCTCCAGGTCCAGCATCGGCACCCGGTGCTGGACTCCGGCGTTATTTACCAGGATGGCCAGTGGTCCAACTTCGCGCTCAACCCAGGCAATGCCGTCGGCCGCAGCCTGCGCGTCCGTGACATCGAACTGCCTGGCGAAGACCTTCCCGGGTCCGAATTCGGCAGCAAGCGAAACCCGCGCTGCCTCCAGCCGGTCGGCGTCGAGCCCGTTCAGGACCACGATCGCACCGGCACCTGCGAGCCCGCGGGCAATCGCGTTACCGATTCCCCGGCTCGATCCGGTAACCAGAGCGATGCGGCCGGAAATATCAAACATGTGTCCCTCCAGGGGTGCGTGGTAGCGCAACGGCCGGGAACAGCAGCTGCTGTTCCCGGCCGTTGCAGGTTGCTAGAACCCTGACGCGATCAGGTAGATCGCCAGTGCCAGGATGAAGCCGACGACGCCGATGAGCGCCTGGCCAACGGTCCAGGTCTTCAGCGTGGTCTTGGTGTCCATCTGGAAGAACCGGCTGACCAGCCAGAAACCGGAGTCGTTCACGTGCCCGGCGAAGACCGACCCCGCAGCCAGGGCCAGGACAATCGCGACCGTCTGCACGGCGTTGAACTCCGGGTTGTCCAGGACCACCGGCTGCACCAGGGCAGCAGCAGTGGTCAGGGCCACCGTGGCCGAACCCTGGGCCATACGGATGATCGCGGCAATGACGAAGCCCGCAACGATGACCGGCAGGCCGATAGCGTCGAGGGAGCCGGCAATCGCGTCGCCGATTCCGCTGGCACGCAGCACACCGCCGAACATGCCACCGGCACCGGTGATCAGGATGATCGAGCAGACCGGGCCCAGGGCACTGTCCACAACGGTCTCAATGAGCGTGGCCTTTTTGCCTTGGCGGCGGCCGAGCAGCCACATCGCCAGGAAGACGGTGATGAGCAGGGCAACCGGAGTCTCACCGAGGGTACGCAGGATCTGGACCCAGGTGTCCTCCAGGGATACCAGCTCCGCGGTGGCGGCCATGTTCAGGCCGGTGTTCAGGAAGATGAGGAAGAACGGGAGCAGCAGCAGGGTGACGATCGTGCCAAGGCTCGGAGCGGAACGGAATTCCTCTTCCGCGGAACCCTTCGGGGCATCCAGGATGCTCGGCACGGGGATGTTGAACTTGCGGCCCAGGAAATGTCCGAAGAGGTAGCCGGTCAGGTACCAGGTGGGAATGGCAACGATCAGGCCGAAGATCAGCACCAGGCCAATATCAGCACCCAGCAGCCCGGTAGCTGCCACCGGACCGGGATGCGGCGGGACAAACACGTGCATGACGGAGAACGCGGCAGCGGCCGGGAAAGCGTAGGTCAGCAGCGACCCGCCCATGCGGCGTGCGACGGTGAAGATAATCGGCAGCATGACCACAAGGCCGGCGTCGAAGAAGATGGGGAAGCCGAACATCAGCGAGGCCACGGAAAGCGCCAGCGAGGCCCGCTTCTGCCCGAACTTGTTGATGAGCGCGTTGGTCAGGACCTCCGCGCCGCCGGAAACTTCCAGCATGCGTCCGAGCATCGCGCCAAGGCCAACCAGCAGCGCAACGCTGCCCAGGGTGGTTCCGAATCCGCTGAGCAGCGTGGGCACAATGGAGCCGGCCGGAATGCCGGTGGCGACGGCGGTGAGCAGGCTGACCACGATCAGCGCCAGGAAGGCGTGGATGCGGAACTTCATGATCATCACCAGCAGCAGCGCAATGGCTGCGACGGCGATCAACAGGAGGCCGGGCGTACCCAGCGTCCAATTGAGCTCGAGATCGGTCATCGTTGTCCTATCAGGGTGGGGTGAGTGACCCGGGTCAGTGCCCGGAGGGTTCGACGGAGGCTGCCGCTGCAGCGGCAATCTCGCCAAGGCTCAGCGTGATGTCCAGCCGGATTCCGGCCTCGTCTTCGCCGAGAGGTTCAAGGGTTGCGAACTGGGAGTCCAGCAGCGTGGGCGGCATGTACTCGTGGTCGCGCTTGGAAAGGCGTTCGGCGATCAGCTCGCGCGAGCCGTGCAGGTGAACGAACTGCGCAGTCGGCGCGTAGGAACGAATGAGGTCTCGGTACTGCCGCTTCAGGGAGGAACAGGCAACCACTGTCGCAGTGCCCTTCGCCATGCCTGCTTCGAGTTCAGCGCCAATGGCACGGAGCCAAGGTTCGCGGTCCTCATCGGTGAGGGGATGTCCTGAGGCCATTTTGGCTTTGTTGCTGGCCGGGTGCAGGTCATCTCCGTCCAGGAACGGCAGGCCCAGAGTGGCCGCGATAGCCCGTCCGGCGGTGGATTTGCCGCATCCCTGAACGCCCATGACGACGACAGGTGGATACGAATTGTTCGCCAACGGCATGGCCAAACTCCTCAGACGCTCCATTACATCTGATTTGCTCTGGCTAGGCCATCAATAAATCAGATTTATCAGCTCAAAACTAGCACACCGCGTGGGCAGGGAACTGCCTCCGAGCACAGCAGACTAACGGACGGAGTGCTCCAGGGATACGCAGCCGGACCGCGATACCCCCCTGGGTATTTGGGTTTATACCCTAGGGGGTATTACCGTTGAGGGAACAGAACCCCATCCCCACGGAGGAACCCATGCTTATCGAACGCATCTATGACGAGGACCTGGCCCAGGCCAGCTACTTCATCGGCTGCCAGCGTCTGGGCGAGGCTATCGTCGTTGACGCCCGCCGCGACGTCGCGCCCTACCTTGAACTTGCTGCCGCCAACGGCATGAAGATCACTGCGGTGACCGAGACCCACATCCACGCCGATTACCTCTCCGGTACCCGTGAGCTCGCCGCCGCCACCGGCGCGGCCATCTACGTTTCCGGCGAAGGCGGCGCGGACTGGCAGTACGGCTTTGCCGGCACCCGGATGTACGACGGCGATGCCATCACGATCGGCAACCTCACCATCAAGGCGCTCCACACCCCGGGCCACACCCCCGAGCACCTCTCCTTCCTGGTCACCGACGGTGCCTTTACCGACCAGGCCGGCTACCTGCTCTCCGGCGACTTCGTCTTCGCCGGCGACCTCGGCCGCCCCGACCTGCTCGATGAAGCAGCCGGCGGCGTCGACACCCGCTTCGAAGGCGCACGCCAGATGTTCGCCAGCCTGCGGGACAAGTTCCTTACCCTGCCCGACTACGTGCAGGTGCACCCCGGCCACGGCGCAGGCAGCGCCTGCGGGAAGGCACTGGGTGCCATCCCCTCCTCCACTGTGGGCTACGAACGCCTCTACGCCTGGTGGGGTCCCTACCTCGCAGCCAATGACGAGCAGGGCTTCATCAACGAACTCCTGGACGGCCAGCCCGAGGCCCACGCATACTTCACCCGCATGAAGAAGCAGAACAAGCAGGGCCCGGCAGTGATGGGTCCGCGTGAACCGCTGGCGGAAATCCCCGCAGCTGACGTCGTGTCCCGCCTCGAAACCCGGGAAGCCACCTTCGTGGACACCCGCAGCGTCCCCGAGCTCCACCAGGGCACCGTCCCCGGCGCACTGCACATCCCCGCAAGCGGCAAGACCGCCAGCTTCGGCGCCTGGGCCGTGGATCCCGAATCCGAGCGCACCCGTCCGCTGATCCTGCTCACCGCAGACCAGGAGCAGGCCCACGCCGTACGGGATTCCCTGGCACGCGTTGGCATTGACGGCGTCGCCGGCTTCGTTTCCAGCTTGGCAGGACTCCCCCAGGCCGCACCGGCAACCCTCTCCGCCGCCGAGCTGGACTCCTTTGACGCCGCCATGGTCCTGGACGTCCGCGCCCGCACCGAGCACGCCGCCGGGAACATCCCCGGCTCGCACCAGCTGCACGGCGGCCGCGCCCTCTGGAACCTGGATCAGCTTCCGTCCGACGGCAAGATCGTGGCGTACTGCGCCAGCGGCATGCGCAGCTCGATCGTCGGCAACGCCCTGCGCAACGCCGGGTACGACGTCGTCGAGCTCGAAGGCGCTTACCCCGCCTGGGCTGCCGCACACGCTTCCTAGCCTCCGGCGCAACTTAACCCCGGTCCGCATCTGCGGCCCGGGGTTCTTGCTGTCCAAACGGCCACGCAAAAACACCCGACTGGAAAACCCCAGCCGGGTGTTTGCGTGTGTTGCGCAGGGCTTTTACAGGCCGATGATCTCCTGCACCAGGACGAAGGCGCCCATGGCCAGGACAAACCAGCCGAAGGCCTTCCGCAGGGCAGCCTCCGGGATTTTCCCGATCAGCCGTGCGCCGATCAGGGAACCAATAATCGCCATGGCAGTCACGGCCAGCGTCAGGCTCCAGTCGATGTCAACGGTGGTGAGGTAGCCGGCCAGTCCGGCAAAGGACTTCATGGCGATGACGACCAGGGACGTGCCAACAGCCATGGCCATCGGCATGCCGCCGAGCAGCGCCAGAGCCGGAACCACCAGGAAACCGCCGCCGGCGCCCACCAGTCCAGTTACCAGGCCAACGACGGCGCCGTCGGCGAGGATCCGCAGGATCGGCAGGTCGGCGTAGGCCTTGTCCGGATCAACCGTGCGGCGTCCGCGGAGCATGGCGATTGACGTCGCAATCATCATGAGCGCAAACGCGATCATGAGCACGACGGCGGGGATGCGGCTGCCGAGCAGGCCGCCGCCGAAAGCTCCTGCCATACCTGCGGCGCCGAAGATCAGCCCGGTCTTCCAGCGGACCCGCCCTCCGCGGGCGTGCCCGATGACGCTGACGGCGGAGGTCACTCCCACGACAAACAGCGAAGCCGCGATGGCTTCCTTCGCACCGAAACCGGCGATGTACACCAGGATCGGCACCGTGAGGATCGATCCGCCTCCACCCAGCAGCCCCAGGGAGAGGCCGATGAGCAGGGACAGGCCAAGAACGAGGACGAGCGTGGGGGTCATGAGGCTGCAGGACCCTGCTGGGGAAGGGTCTCGATGGCCGATTCCCGCGTCGGCTCCGAAGAAGTGCGGTTCCACGGCATCCTGGCCAGGACCATGCCCATGGCGCAGGAGTTGGTGGCAGCAGAGAAGGTCAGGCCGGCACCGATACCGCCGGCAAGCAAGCGCAGCTTAGGCGAGACAAAACGGCCGCCGGCAAGGCCCAGCACGACGGCGCTTCCGGCCACCATACGCACCTGGCGCTCCAGGTCCCAGCGCTGCTGGCCGCGGACGACGTCGCCGTTCGCTGCTGCGAACGCCGGAACACCGCCAACCAGGACGTGGGCGGAACCGACGCCGGCTCCGCCCAGGCGGGTGCGGGCCTGTTCGGCCCGGGTGCCGGACTGGCACACCAGCACAACACGCTTGCCGAGGCGTTGGGCCAGGGCATCGGTGTGCTCCGAGAGCAGCGGCAGCGGAACATTGTAGGAGCCGCGGATGTGCAGTGTTTCGAACTCGGCGGCGGAGCGGACATCGAGGACGATGAGGTCTTCCTGGTCCAGCATCCAGGTGCGGAGTGTCTGGGCGTCAACGGAGGTTACGGCTGCAGGCGTCGCAGTCATGGGGTCCTTTCGAAAGGAATGGGGATACCCCACGTTCCCATATACCCATGGGGGTATGCAAAACACCCCCGGGGGTATTCCTGCACCAGGCCTTCTCGAACAGCGGGTGATCTGGGAATCTTGCTGGCATGGAGATGGTGCTGGTCGGCCTGGCTGTCGGCGTGCTGGTCGGCGCCGTGGTGGGGCTGGTTGGGGCCGGCGGAGCGATTATTGCCGTCCCCGCACTGGTCTATCTGGTGGGACTGGAGCCTGCGGAGGCGGTGCCTACCTCGCTGATCGTCGTGGGACTGGCCTCCCTTGCAGGCGCCCTCCCGCGGCTGCGTTCGGACGTCAGCTGGCCGCTGGTCCTACTGGTGGGGACTGCGGGCATCCCGGCTTCCTGGCTGGGGGCTGCCGCCGGCGCACGCCTGGACGAGGACTGGCTGATGCTGTTCTTTGCCCTGATCATGGTGGTCGCGGGACTGCGGATCCTGCTGGCCGCAGGGGCATCCGGCGTTCAGTCACCGCCGGGTGCCACCCGCTGGGGCCAGTTGGCCCTGCGCGGCGTTCCCACCGGACTGGCCGTTGGTTTCCTCACCGGCCTGCTGGGCGTGGGCGGTGGTTTCCTCATCATTCCCGCCCTCACCCTGCTGCTTCACCTTCCGATGCACCGGGCCATCGGCACGTCCCTGGTCATCATCGTGATCAACTCCGCGTCCGGCTTCGCCGCACACCTGGACGGGCTTTCCATCGACTGGGCACTGACACTGGGCTTCGCTGCGGCAGCCATGGCCGCCTCGCTGGGAGCCGCACGGATCGCCTACCGCCTCAACGACGCCGTCGTCAGCCGGGTTTTCGCTGCCCTCATTTTCGCTGTGGCGCTGGCAGTGCTGGTGCAGACCGTGCCGGCCCTCTTCCGGGCCTAGGCGGGGGCCGGCGCCAGGAGGGCACGCAGATCACGCCATTGTGATCTGCGTTACGGGCGATGTTACCGCTTTGCCCGAGTGAAACGCCAAACGGGAGCCGCTCCCCTCTGCGACCTGCCGTTTCGCCGCGGCGTGGGGTGTGTCCGTGGTGCGTGAGACGATGAAACCATGCCTGAAACCCTGCCCCTTGTGGATGTCACAGACATCATCCGCGTGGTGGGCGGCACGGCGTTCCAACGCGGCCAGAGCTATGCCAAGGGCGGCGCCGTCGAGAGCCTGGACTGGGATGCGCCGGAAGCTGTCCTGCGGGCACGGGTCCGCGGCCACGCCAGCACGCCGTACCGGACCATGCTGGTGCTTGAGCCCAAACGGCAGGGTGACTACCGGCTGGCAGACAACCATTGCAGCTGCCCCGTCGGCTACGACTGCAAGCACGTGGCGGCGGCGGCTCTGCAGAGCAACACCCAGCACCTCATTGCACGGCAGGAGCTGCGCAGCACCCCGGCCAAACCCGCCGTTCCGGCCTGGCAGGAATCGCTGCAGACCCTGCTTGAGGGCAGTTCCGTTCCCGAGCGGCGACAGATCACGCCGCTCGGACTGCAGTTCGAGCTGCGCAGGCGCGACGGCGGATCCTCCAGTGTGTGGGGACCGCCCGCCCGGCGCGGTTCCCGGGCTCCGGCCTGGCGGCTGGGCGTCCGGCCGGTAGTGCGCAATGCCCGCGGGGCCTGGGTGAAGAACAACCTGGCCTGGACCAACCTTGCCTACCAGACCTACGGACTGAAGCTGGACCCGGAACAGCACCGCTGGTTCTCGCAGTTCCCGGCCTTGCACCGCTCCAACGGTGTGACCTACTTCGGCCAGAACGATTCATGGCTCTACCTGGACGACTTCGCCAATCCCCTGCTGTGGCAACTGCTGGAGGAAGCCCAGCGCCTCGACGTGCAGTTCGTGGGCACCAAAAAGGACATCACCGTCCAGGTGGGGACCGAAGCTGTCCTGGCCCTTGATGTCCGGGCCACGGCCACAGGTGAAACGGGTCCGCTGCAGCTGCTGCCGAGCCTGGAAATCGACGGCCAGCCCTATCCCCTGGACACCGCGGGGGTCATCGGCGCCCACGGACTGTATGTCCGTTCAGCCAACGGCACCATCCTGCTGGCGCCGAGCCCGCGGACCCTGACCGAACAGGACCGGAACCTGCTGGCCGGCAACGCTCCGGTGACCATCCCGGAAGCGGATACCGCCCTGTTCCTGGAGAAGTTCTACCCCAAGCTCCGCCAGGTCCTCCCGGTGGTCAGCAGCGATGAGTCGGTCCAGTTCCCGGAAGTCGAACCGCCGATGCTCGTCCTGACTGCGGCGTTCCAGCCGGGCGATGAACTGACCCTGGGCTGGGACTACGAATACCGGCAGGGCACTGCCTCGTCCCGGATGGCTCTGGACACCCAGCCTTCACCGGGCGACCCGGCCGCACGCGACGTCGGGGCCGAAGCCGCGTTGCTGGAATCCGCTGCGCGGGTGCTGGGAGGTCCCCCGCGCGATACCGTGCTGCACGACATCGACACGGCAGAGTTCAGCGAATACACCATTCCCAAGCTGCAGAAGACGGACGGCATCCGGGTCGAAATCCTCGGTGAACGCCCGGACTACCGCGAACTAACGTCTGCTCCGCAGCTGAAAATCACCACGGTGGAGACTGAACGGCGGGACTGGTTCGACCTGGCCGTCATGATCACGGTGGACGGACGCCAGGTGCCTTTTGCGGACGTGTTCAAGGCGATGGCCAAGGGCAAGACGAAGATCCAGCTGGTGGACAAGACGTACATGTCCCTTGACCGGCCGGAATTCGCCAAACTGCACGCCCTCATCGAGGAAGCCCAGGCACTGCAGGAGTGGGACACCGGCGGACTGTCGATCAGCCGGTACCAGGCTGGCTTGTGGGCCGAACTGGAAGAACTGGCCGAGGAGACCGAGCAGGCGGCTGCGTGGCGTTCGGCCGTCAGCGGCCTGCTGGACCTGGAAACAGTGGACCCGGTACCGCTTCCCGCCGGACTTCAGGCCCAGCTCAGGCCGTACCAGGTGCAGGGCTATAACTGGCTCGCCTTCCTGTGGGAGCACGGGCTGGGCGGCGTGCTCGCCGACGACATGGGCCTGGGCAAGACCCTGCAAACCTTGGCCCTCATTGCCCGGGCCCGCGAAACCCAGGCACAGCCCGGCCCGGAGACCCCCGCGGCCGGGGACGGTCCCGCCCGCAGGCCCTTCCTCGTGGTGGCTCCCACGTCGGTGGTTCCCAACTGGGTCTCCGAAGCGGCCCGCTTCACGCCCGGACTGAAAACGGTCTCCATCGCGGACACCAGCTCCAAGTCCCGCCGCAAACTCGGCGACGTGATCGCAGGGGCGGACATCGTGGTGACGTCCTACGCCGTCTTCCGCCTGGACTTTGCTGCCTACCGCGCCCAGGAATGGGACGGGCTGATCCTGGATGAAGCGCAGTTCGTCAAGAACCGCACTACCCGGGCCAACCAGTGCGCCCGGGAGCTCCCGGCACCGTTCAAGCTGGCGATCACCGGCACCCCAATGGAGAACAACCTCATGGAGCTGTGGTCCATGTTCGCCATCGTGGCGCCCGGGCTGTTCCCCTCCGCACGGAAGTTCGCCGAGGAGTACCAGCGCCGCATCGAAAAGTCCCAGGACCGGGAGCAGCTGGGCCGGCTGCGCCGCCGGATCAAACCGCTGATGCTGCGCCGGACCAAGGAGGCCGTGGCTTCCGATCTTCCGGCCAAGCAGGAACAGGTCCTGGAGGTGGACCTCAGCCCCAAGCACCGCAAGATCTATGAAACGCACCTGCAGCGCGAACGGCAGAAACTGATGGGCCTGCTGCAGGACATGGACCGGAATCGGATGATCGTCTTCCGCTCCCTGACCCTGCTGCGCATGCTCAGCCTTGATGCGTCGCTGGTCGATCCGGAGAACGCCGGCGTCCCCTCGGCCAAGCTGGACGCGTTGTTCGAACAGCTCGAAGACGTCACGGCAGAAGGGCACCGCGCCCTGGTCTTCAGCCAGTTCACGTCCTTCCTCAAACTCGCCGAAGCCCGGCTCCAGGAAGCCGGAATCCCCTACGCGTATCTGGACGGTTCCACCCGCAACCGCGCCGAGGTCATTTCCCGGTTCAAGGACGGCGGAGCCCCGGTCTTCCTGATCAGCCTGAAGGCGGGCGGTTTCGGCCTCAACCTGACCGAGGCCGACTACGTGTTCCTGCTGGACCCCTGGTGGAACCCAGCCACGGAGGCGCAGGCCGTGGACCGCACCCACCGCATCGGCCAGACCCGTTCGGTGATGGTCTACCGGATGGTGGCCCGCGGAACCATCGAGGAAAAAGTCATGGCCCTGAAAGAACAAAAGGCAGCGCTGTTCTCCTCAGTGATGGACGACGACGCCGTGTTCAGTTCAGCGCTGACCGCAGAGGACATCCGGGAACTGCTGCAGTAGCTCCCGTTCCGTGCCACAACGGCCGGTGAAATCCGGCACAGCAAAATGCACGGTTTCCGCACCGCCGCGCGCCTCCCGACCGGCCTGGGCAACTTCTGCACATTGTCGAAATCGATACGGTGGAAAATACTGCAGGGCACTCAGCCCTGACTCAACTGCAGTGTTGCCAAGGAAGGAACATGAGTCTCAAGGAAGCCGTCCGCCCGACGCCGGTGGTGGACACACGCCCGCTGGATACCCCGGTGGACGACACCGATGAGCTGGTCCACGTCTTCTGCACCCCTTGCAAGCGGAGGGCCATGCAGCACGCCCGGCGACCGGTTCCGTACTGCGGCAAGAAAATGCCGAACCGGCCACTCAGGGATGACAACGGCCACCTCCCCGTCTGCGTGGTGTGCGTAGAGCTGGCCCGCTCCGCACCCTGCCCTGCCTGCGGAATGCAGGCCCGCCTCTAGGCTGGCCATTCCCAGCGTCCGGGTTGGTTTGTACAGTGGGGGGATGGCTACCCAGGAACGTCCCATAGGATTTTGGCTCAAACTGGTGGACCAGCTCGTCGATGAGCAGTTCGGCGCGAGCTTCGAGGAGCACGGAGTCACCCGCCTGCAATGGCAGATGATGAATGTGCTCACGAGCGGCCCCGTCACCGAAAAGCAACTGGCTGACCAGCTCCGGCCTTTCTTCCCGCCTGTGGAAACCGGCACCTCGGCCGAGTTGATCGAAGAACTGGCCGACAGCGGTTGGGTGGAAGTGAACGACGGGACCTATGCCCTGACGGACCTTGGCACACGCAGCCTCGAAAACCTGCGCGGCGCCGTCGAGCGGATCCGCGAGCAGCTGACCGCTGAGGTCTCCGAAGAGGAATACGCGGCCCTGGTCACCGTGCTGCAGCGCATGGCTTCCAACCTGGGCTGGGAGGATCGCCCGGACGTTGAGGACACTCCCGGTCTGTAACCCCCTGTACGTCGCCCCGTCAGACGCCGGAATTAGTGGCCCTTGAAGGCCTCAGCCAGCCACCAGGCGCCGCCGTCGTTGGCAATCTTGGCGTCGATGACCAGTGGCGCGTCCCGCGGGCCGGCCAGCCATTCGGTCACGGGCGCCAGGTCGGCGGTGCTGCGTACGGTGATCCCCGCCGCCCCGTAGCCGCGGGCGATGGCCGCGATGTCGATGTCGGGGAAGGTCACGGCAGCCATATCTACGGGCCCGGGCGCTGCACCAAAATGGTGTACTTCGGCACCGTAGGCGGCGTCGTTGTAAACGATCGCAACCAGCGGGAGCCGCAGCCGGACTGCCGTTTCGAGTTCCGAGATGCCCATCAGGAAGCCGCCGTCGCCGGTTCCCAGGACCGGCAGCCGGTCCGGCCTAGCCAGTGCGGCACCTATGGCGGTGGACAAGCCCAGGCCAATGGACTGGAAAGCCTGCGTGAAACAGAACCCGAACTCGTCCGGAACAGTGAGGTGGGTGGAGGGATAGCCCATGAAGTTGCCCGAGTCCACGGAAACCAGGCGCTCCGCGGGCAGCAGCCGGTCCAGTTCCAGCGTCAGCACGCGGGGATCGATCTGCTCCGGCGTGGAAATGTCCTGAACCGCCACGTCCTGCCAGCGCGAACCGGCGGCGATGCGCCCGGCAACAGCGGCTGTCCGGTAGTTTTCGAAGGGCTCCGGACTAACTGCCCGCAGTTCGGAGAGCACATCGGCAGCAGTGACGGCACAGTCTCCCAGCACGCCAAGATGGATGTCGCGGTTCGCTCCCAGCGCCGAGTCCTCCACATCCACCTGCACCACCACGGCGTCGGGATGGATCAGGGAACCGTGGCGCATGGTCCACATATTCAGGGTGCAGCCCCACCCAATGATGAGGTCGGCTTCGCTGATCAGCGCGGCCGTTTCCGGGGTGGAGAAACCGCCGGCGATTCCGAGGCTGAACTCCTCGCCGGCGAAGAGGCCGTTCGCTACGGCGGATGTTGCCAGCAGGGCTCCCGAGTGGGCGGCGAGCCTCTTCAACTCCGGACCGGCCGCCCGGGCGCCCCGTCCAGCCACAAAGACGGGACGCTTCGCGTGGCTGAGGCAGTCGGCCAGTCCGCGGACCAGCACGGCATCGGGCCGGATCCGGCCGCCGGGAAGAACCGGCATCAGCCGGTCCGGCGTCCCGCCCGGTGCCGGCTGGGCCTGGACGTCCAGGGGCACGCTGAGGACCACCGTCCGGCGCTCGTTCTGCGCCGTGCGGAACGCCCGGATCGTATCGGCAACTGCGCTGGCGGCAGAGTGCACCCGCTCCGGAACGGCTCCGAGGCTGCGGGCGAACCCGTCCTGGTCGATCCGGAAGTTCGACCGGACGGCAGCCCCGGCGGCGTCGGCAGTCAGGACGATCATGGGCGTGCGCGACTTCGCGGCTTCGCCGATGCCGGTGGCGGCGTTGGTCAGCCCGCAGCCCTGATGGGTGGTGAGCACGGAGACCAGGCCGGACATTCGGGAGTAGGCATCAGCCATTGTGGCGGCACCGCCCTCATGCCGGCCGGCGGTGAACGGAACGCCGTTCGCTCGCAGGGCATTGGTCAGGTGGAAGTTTCCGCTGCCGACCACACCGAAGGCGTGTCCGGTCCCCAGACGGGCGAGCGTGCTGCCCACCAGTGCGGCGACATTCATCTGGTCCATCCGTGCGGCTCCTGCCTGGGTCTGACGCAACTTCCTACCAAGACTCTAGGATGCGCTTGCAGCAGTCCCAACCGTGCCTGCGTCATGATTCGGCACAGAACTTCGCTTTTGCAGCTCAGGCCGGGGGCGGGCGGTATTCTCAGGCAAACGTTTACGCAACCGCAGGACAGGACCCGAACATGGAGCAGAGCAGCATCAACCCCGGTGTGATCCAGGACTTCCTCGGCGCCCTCGACGGCGGAACGCTGGAGATCCTGGACCTCACGGCACCCCTGAGCAGCGAGATCCCGACCCTGAAGCTGCCGGATCCCTTTGTGAACCTGATCGACTTCAGCCTCGAAGAGGTCAGTGCCTTCAATGAGCCCGGCCCGTTCTGGAAGCACCACAACATCCATACCGGTGAACACATCGGCACTCACGTGGACGCGCCGTCGCACTGGGTCACGGGACGCGACGGCGACGACGTGTCCGAGATCCCGGTTCAACGCCTGACCGGTCCCGCCGTCGTCCTGGACTTCAGCGCCGAAGCCACGGCGGACCCCGATTTCCTGGTGGAGCCGGAACACATCAAGGCGTGGGAAGCGGAGCATGGAGCACTGCCCGACGGCGGCTGGCTGCTGCTGCGCACGGGCTGGGACAAATTCGTGGACGACGCCGATGCCTTCCTGAACATGGACGAGACCGGTTCGCACACGCCGGGGATTTCCGCGGCGTGCGCCAAGTGGCTGGCGGAGGAAACCCCGATCGCCGGGCTGGGCGTTGAAACGGTGGGGATCGATGCCGGCAATGCCGGCGCGTTCGACCCACCGTTCCCTGCCCATTACTACCTGCTGGGCAACAACAAGTACGGGGTGACGTTGCTGCAGAACTTGGCGAAGCTGCCGGCCACCGGCGCCATGGTGGTGGTGTCACCGCTGAAGATCGTGGGCGGCACGGCCAGCCCGGCACGCGTCCTGGCGTTCGTGGAACGGTCCTAGCAGCCCTACCGCCGCTGGGTCTGGGCCAGCAGCTCCTCGAACGGCAGCGATTCCATCGAGCCGTGCACCGCAGTGCGGCCCGGCGCTGCGGGAGCAGCCTCCTGCTGCAGTCCAGTGCCGCCGCGCAGCAGTCCGGCCAGTTCCGCGCCGGCCTGCCGCACCCGCTGGTCCAACCCTGCAGCTCCGGCAGCGCCGGCGCCCCAGTCTTCCGGAGCGGCATAGACAGCGGTGGGGGCAACCCGGGCCCGCAGGTACGCGAAAAGCGGCCGCATGGCGAAGTCCAGCACCATGGAATGCCGCGAACTGCCGCCCGTTGCTCCGATGAGCACGGGCTTGCCGTCCAGTGCGTCCTTGTCGAGCACATCGAAGAAGGACTTGAAAAGCCCGGAGACCGACGCCGTAAACACCGGTGTCACCGCAATCAGCGCATCGGCGTCGATCACTTCGTTGAGCATCGCCTCCAGCTTGGGCGGAGCGTACCCGGCGACCATCGCGTTCGCGATGTCCACCGCATATTCGCGCAGCTCGTAGGTGGTAACGGCAGCCCCGGCCCCGCTTTCCTCCAGCGCGTCGTGGGCCGCAGCCCCCAGCTGGTCGGCCAGCATGCGGCTGGACGAGGGCACGCCCAGCCCTGCGGTGATGATGACGATCCTGCGCTCGGCCACGACGGCACCTCTCTCAAACCGGAATAGATACATGTAATTGCATCTATCCTCCCAACGAGGTGCTCCCCCGGGTTATTCCCGGCGCCTAGCCTCCCGCGGAACGCTCCTTGGCGTACACCACGTAGTTGTCATCAAATTCGCCGGTCGCCGGGTCGTAGCCGTCACAGGTGATCAGCCGCAGCTCCGCCCCATCGGTGTTTCCGTAGACCTCAAGCGTGGGGAAGTTGTCCTTCCCGTACTGCTCGCCGCGGTCGACGGTGAAAACGGCTGTGGTACCGTCGTCGCGCCCTACCTCTATGAGGTCACCGGGCTTCAGCGACCTCAGGTCGGCGAAGACACCCGGACCTCCTCCAGTAGCGTTCACGTGCCCCAGGAGCACCGCGGGACCGTGCTGGCCGGGCGCCGGTGAACCGGTGTACCAGCTTGCCGGAGATCCCGGAGGTTCCGGCGGCACGTCAAGGGTGCCGTCCTCCCGCAGCCCCAAATGGAGCAGCTCGGACTCCGTGCCGGTGGCTGGGATCCGGAGGCTCTGTGGAAGCGCAGGGTCTTCCACCGGCGCCGGCACCGCACTGGATGATGACGGCGCCTGCTGCGGTCCAGGCGCTTCCGCAGCCGCCGGCGCCGACGTACCAGCAGCCGGGGGACTGTCCCCGCCAGGGCTGCCAGCGCAACCCACGACAAGAAGCACGGCAGCCGCCGCGCAGAGAAGGCTCCCTGCGCGGCGGCTGGTCGCAGAGCGGACCACCATGGCTTAGGAACGGGCACGGCGGCCGGCAACCGCTGTGCCTCCCAAGACAAGTGCCGCCAGGCCAACACCAGCCGCAGCGATGGTCATCCCGGCAGAGTCAGCAGCGGTCGCTGCCTCAACACCGGTGTCAGCTGCCCCATCCGGCATGGCACCCATCTGGGAGGCAACCAGCGTTCCGCACGCAGCGGGAAGGGTTGCCGCAGCAGGCAGCGACGGGTCCAGGTCCGACATCTTCGCGGAAGCGGCAGCTGGCATCCGCGTGGGATCCACACCATGGACCACAACGACGGCGGAGCCGTCCTTCAGTGATGCAGCTGTCTCAGGTGTGAGCTCGAGCGTCCGCTCGTAGGTATAGGACGATCCTCCCGGAAAACGTTCCACGGCAAGGGCAGAATCCGCACTGGTATCACCGGTGGTGGTCAGCGAGGTGCCAATGTGTCCGTAGAACGGGTGGCCCTCGGTGGTGTTGACGACGCCGTCGCCATCCGTGTCCGCTTCAGGCCCGGGGCACGTGCCTTGGGCAGCAATGTGGATGTGCTGGGCATGCGGGAACGGTCCGTCCATGAAGGTTTCAGCAGCGCCGGCGACGTTGAGCGTGACGGTTGCTTCCATGCCGTGCACGTCCACCATCGCCTGCCCGGTGGTCCCGGAATTGTTCATGGTGCCAAGGGTGGCCTGGTTGGACCAGGAGTCCTCACCGTGGGCAAGGGCGGGGGTGGAAGTGAGGGCCAGCGTTCCCAGTGCCAGGGCCGGAACGGCCAGCAGTCGCATCTTCGTGTTCATGGTGAACTCCTTGTTGAGACGGTTCGCACGGTGGTGCGGGTACACAAGGGATTCGGAGCCGATCGGCCGCCGGATGGGTGGTGGGCCAAGAAACTTTTGCCATCCATGGCATCCGCCGACGAGTCCGCGACGAATACCAAGCATGCTGGAGAGAGTTGTGGCAGAGTACATCCCGAGAACACCCGCCCCCTCGCCGGGGAGCCGCCGAAGGGATGCCCAGTGGGAGCCGATGACTGATCCGGATACCGGCCAAAGGCAATCCCAAGGCCCCGCCGATCCCGCCGGACTGGCAGCTCTGGTGCAGCGCAGCAGCGGCGGAGACGAGGCCGCCTTCGCTGCACTGTATGACGCGACCTCCGCCACGGTGTACGGCTTGGCACTTCGGGTGACCCGTTCCCCGGAGCTCGCTGCCGAGGTCACCCAGGAGGCCTACCTCATGGCCTGGCAGCAGTCTCCGAGCTACGCGCCGGACCGCGGCACCGTGCTGGGCTGGCTCTGCACGTTTGCGCACCGTCGTTCCGTGGACAGGATTCGCCAGGTGGTTCGGGAACGGGACCGGGAAGAGGCCTACGAGCGCCGCCGCACGGCCATCTCGCCGGACCAGACCTGGCAGGAAGTGGAGGAGGCGATGGACGTGACAGAGGTTCGTGCCGGACTGACCTCCTTGACGCCGCTTCAACGTGAAGCAGTCGGACTGGCCTACTATCAGGGATGCACATACCAAGAGGTCGCCCGGCACCTTGATATACCTTTGGGCACCGCCAAGGCCAGGATCCGGGACGGCTTGAGCAGCCTGCGGAGCGCATTGGGGGGACAGCCATGAAACACGCGTACGACGAAGACGGCGCCGGTACCGGCGACCCCCATGAGCTGGCTGCCCTGTATGCAGTGGACGCTTTGGAACCCGCGGAACGCACCAACTTTGAAGGACACCTCCTGCGGTGCCCGCGGTGCCGGGAAGAGGTGGCAGGCTATGCCGACGCCGGTGCGCAGCTGGCGGCGGCCACGGCTTCCGCGCCGCCTCCCGCGCTGCGCACTTCCGTCCTGGCCGCCATCCACGGCACCCGGCCCGGAGATGTTCCCGCTTCAGGGAAAGCGCCGGAGGATGTAACTGGTCAGGCACCCGCTGATGCTCCCGCGGCGCCCAGCCGGGACGAGCATGCCGCCGGGGTTGCATCGCTCGACGAGCGGCGGCGCCGCCGGAACAGGCGGCTGCTTGCCGCTGCTGCGGCAGCCGTCCTTGTCCCGGGGATCGCCTTCGCCGGCTGGAGCCTCGGAGCCCAGCAGGAACGCCAGGAGCAGCAACAGGCCGCGGATCAGGAACAGGACCGGGAGAACCAGCTGCTCGCAGCACCGGACGTTACCGCCCGCACCCTCGACGTCAACGGCCAGCCAGCAACCCTGGTGTACTCCCGGGAACAGGGCCGTGCACTCTTTATCTCGGCCGCCCTCCCGGACCCCGGAGAGGGCCAGGAGTATCAGCTGTGGCTGCTCGAAGACGGCACCGCACTGCCGGACGTGCGGTTCTCCGGCGGAACCGTGCGGACGTGGCTGACCGGTGACCTGGCATCTGCCGGCGGCGCTGCACTGACCGCTGAGCCCGAAGGAGGGTCCGCTGCCCCCACATATCCGCTGCTCGCCGCCGTCGAGCTTTAGGCGCGGACTGCAGGGACCCTAGGATGTGCCCATGAGCTTCTCCACGCCCGTTACTCTGCAAGGCCACACCGTACGGCTTGAACCGCTGGAGGAGGCCCACGTTCCCGGCCTGATTGAGGCGGTCGAAGACGGGGAACTCTGGAAGCTTTGGTACACCCGGATCCCCGCTCCGGTGGGCATGGCCGCGGAGGTCCAGGCGCGGCTGGCGCACCAGGCAGCCGGAACCATGGCACCGTGGGCGATCCGCCGGCTGGACACCGGCAAGCTCTGCGGCATGACCACGTACATGAACATCAAGGCCGAGCACCGCCGGCTGGAGATCGGTTCCACCTGGCTTGCCGAAAGTGCACAGCGGACCTCCATCAATGCCGAGACCAAATACCTGCTGCTCAGACGGGCCTTTGAAGAACTCGACTGCATCGCGGTGGAGTTCCGGACGCACTGGCACAACCACGCGTCCCGGGCCGCCATCGCCCGGCTGGGAGCCAAACAGGACGGAGTGCTGCGCAGCAACGAACTGTGGGTGGACGGTTCCCGGCGCGACGTCGTCGTCTTCTCTGTCCTGGACAGCGAATGGCCCTCGGTCCGGCTCGGCTTGCTGCACCGGCTCGCCACACGCTGACCGCAGCGCAGTTCCCTATGATTGAGGGCAGACCCGGTGCCCATTGAGGCGCCCCGCACCGAAAGACATGAGCACCACTAGCTATGCCGCAAAAGATCATCCTGGACTGCGATCCCGGCCACGACGATGCCATTGCCCTCCTGCTGGCGCACGGAAACCCGGAGATCGAACTCCTGGCCGTGACCACGGTGATGGGCAACCAGACCTTGGAGAAGGTCACGCATAATGCGCTTTCCGTGGCCCGCGTCGCCGGCATCACCGATGTGCCGTTCGCTGCCGGCTGCGCCCGTCCGCTGGTCCGCACGGTGGAAACCGCACCGGACATCCACGGAGAATCGGGGCTGGACGGGCCGGTCCTTCCCGAGCCGGCCATCGAGCTCGATTCCCGGCATGCAGTGGACCTGATCATCGACACGGTGATGTCCCACGAGCCCGGAACCGTCACCCTGGTGCCCACCGGCGCGCTCACCAACATTGCCTTGGCAGTCCGCAAGGAACCGCGGATCGCCGAGCGGGTGAAGGAGGTCGTGCTGATGGGCGGCGGCTACCACACCGGCAACTGGTCGGCTGTGGCAGAGTTCAACATCATCATCGACCCCGAAGCCGCCCACATTGTCTTCCATGAGAAGTGGCCCCTGACGATGGTTGGGCTGGACCTGACGCACCAGGCTCTCGCGACCGACGACGTCGTGCAGCGGATTGCAGCAGTCGGCACCGCTCCGGCCACGTTCGTCGGAGAACTGCTCGAATTCTTCCGCACGTCCTACCGCGACGCGCAGGGCTTTGACGCTCCTCCCGTGCACGATCCCTGTGCCGTGGCCCTGGTGATTGACCCCAAGGTCATGACCACCCGCCGGGTTCCGCTCGATGTCGAACTGACCGGCACCAAGACCCTCGGCATGACGGTGGCCGATTTCCGGGCGCCGGCACCCGCTGGCTGCACGACGTCGGTGGCCATGGACCTTGACCACGAACGGTTCTGGGACCTGGTGGTCGACGCCCTCGAACGAATCGGGGAGGTCCAGGCGTGAGCGGGCACAAGGTTGTGGTGGTCGGCTCGCTCAATGCCGACCTGACGGTACGCACCAAACGGTTCCCCCAGCCCGGTGAAACCCTCGCCGGTTCGGAACTGGTGATCGTTCCCGGCGGCAAAAGCGCCAACCAAGCGGCTGCCGCGGCGATCCTGGGTGCCGACGTCGTGCTCTGCGGCGCGGTTGGTGCCGATGGTCACGGCGACCTGCTGCTGGAAGCGGCTGCCGGCGCCGGAGTGGACACCTCGGCAGTTGTCCGCCGGGAAGGGACCGCTACCGGGACGGCCATGATCGTGGTCGATGCTGCCGGCGAGAACACCATCATCGTCTCTCCCGGAGCCAACGGGACCCTCCGGGGAAGTGATCTGCCTGTGTCCCTCTTCACCGACGCTGCGGTGCTGTGCCTCAGCCTGGAAGTGCCGCTCGAAACGGTCCTGGGCGCAGCTGAGAGCGCTCATGCAGCCGGAGCGCAGGTTCTGCTGAACCTCTCCCCCTACCAGGACGTTCCGCGGAAGCTGCTTGCCCTGACCGACGTCCTGCTGGTGAATGTCCATGAGGCGGGCCAGCTCAGCGGTATCGCCGATCCTGCAGCCGACTGGACCGCGGTAACCCAGTCCCTGGCCGCACGCGGCATCGGCCGCGCCGTGGTCACCCTCGGAGCCGGCGGTTCGGTAGTCCTGGATCCGTCCTCCGATCCTGCCGTGCAGGCGATCCCGGCGACGCCCGTGGATGCCGTGGATACCACCGGCTGCGGCGATGCCTTCACTGCAGGCGTGGCCGCGCGCCTGGCCCGCGGCAGCACCCTCGCCGAGGCCGCGGCGTTCGCATCCCGTGCCGCCGCCCTGGCCGCGGCCGGACCCGGCGCGCAGACTTCCTACCCGGCGCTGGCAACACTGAACTAGTCCTTCCGGAGCAGGTTGAAATAACCCCTACTGGGATGATTTCGCGGAAATTCACCCGTAGTGGGGAGGCAGAAGTGACGGATGATAACTATGCTGTCTTCTGTCCTACGCCGCCGGCGGTCCCAGCAGCCATCGGCACGCACCCGCATCGCAGAACATTCTGAGGGGAAAAATGTCCGAGCAAATGCCTCCGGCAAACAACTACAGCTACAACGCGTACTCAAGCGGCCAGACACCGGCAGCGCCGCCGGCACCGGTTCGCCCCAAGCAGGTAGACCTGGGCTTCTGGCTCCTGATTGCCGCTGCGGCACTGTCCGTCATTAGCATTCCGGTTGGCCTTGCGTGGCTGAACTCCACCGATTACCAGGACCAGGTCCTCGGTACCGGCATCACCCAGTCGGATCTGGACGCCATCATCTCGATCACAATCGTGACCACCATCTTCTTCGCCGTCATCAGCATCGCGATCTCGCTCCTGGTAGCACTATTCATCCGCAAGGGCCACAACTGGGCGCGCATCGTAGCGACCGTTTTCGCCGTGCTCGGCCTGATCAACCTCACCGGTGCCGGCGCGGGCGGATTGGTAGCCGTGACCACCATCCTCGGTGTGCTGCTGCCCGTTGCCGCGGTCATCCTGCTGTGGATGAAGCCCTCCACGGAGTTCTTCAACGCTTCGAAGGCTTACCGGCAGTTCAAGAAGTTCAACCCGGGGGCATAGTCCCAACTTGAACGCAGAACACCGGGGCCGGTTCCGCAGCTGCGGCCCCGGCCCCGGTTCCGTTTAACGGTTCCTTGCGCCGCGGTTCTCAGCCCGCGGCCGCCCGCCCGGCGGCACGCCCGCTGAAGAGGCACCCGCCCAGGAACGTACCCTCGAGGGAGCGGTACCCATGCATCCCCCCGCCGCCGAAGCCGGCAGCTTCGCCGGCGGCAAACAGGCCCGGAACAGGTGCACCGTTGGCGCCCAGCACCTGACTGTCCAGGTCTGTTTCGAGACCGCCCAGGGTCTTGCGGGTGAGGACGGAGAGCCGCACTGCGATCAGCGGCCCGTCTTTGGGGTCCAGGATGGGCCGCGGAGTGGCAGTGCGGATCAGCCGGTCCCCCAGATAGGTGCGCGCGCCGCGGATCGCGGTCACCTGCGCATCCTTGCTGAAGGGGTTGGCGATCTCCCGGTCCCGGGCCTGCAGTTCCGCCAGGACCGACTCGGCGGAAAGCACCGGCGCCCGTCCGTCGGTGGCGGACTTGGCGAGGGTGTTCATGGCGGCCACCAGGTCCGGCACGCTGGTGGCGGTGATGAAGTCTTCCCCATGGTCCAGGAACTTCTGGACCGGACCGGGCACGCCCGCGGTGGCCCGCTTGAGGACGTCGCGGACAGACTTGCCGGTCAGGTCCGGGTTCTGCTCCGACCCCGAGAGCGCGAATTCCTTGCGGATGATGGCTTTGTTCAGCACAAACCAGCTGTAGTCGAAACCGGTGCTGCGCAGATGCTCCAGCGTCCCCAGGGTGTCGAAACCCGGGTACAGCGGACCGGGCAGCCGGTTTCCCGCAGCGTCAAGCCAGAGGGAGGACGGGCCCGGCAGGATCCGGATACCGTGGTTGGGCCACACCGGATTCCAATTCTTGATGCCTTCCACGTAATGCCACATCCGGTCCGGATTGATGACCCGCCCGCCGGCACCTTGAGCGGCTTGGATTCCCCGCCCGTCAACATGCTGGGGCACACCGCTGAGCATCGTCGCGGGTGGCATCCCGAGCCGCGCCGGCCAGGCATCCCGCACCAGGCCGTGGTCGCCCCCAATGCCGCCGGTCGTCACGACGACGGCGCCCGCCGAAAACTCGAACTCCCCCACCACACCGCGGGAGGCCAGACGGCCGCGCGGCGTCGTCGTCCGTTCCAGGATGCTGCCGCGGATACCGGCCACCGTGCCGGCGCTGGTGACGAGGGACTCCATCCGGTGGTCGCAGGCAAGGCGGACCAGGCCGCGGGCGACGCCGTCGCGCACCTTGGCCTCAAACGGTGCGGTGACGCCGGGGCCGGTCCCCCAGGCGATGTGGAACCTGGGCACGGAGTTGCCGGGGCCCGTGGCGCCGTAGCCGCCGCGCTCAGCCCAGCCCACTACCGGGAAGAAACGGTGGCCCATCTGATGCAGCCAGGAACGCTTCTCTCCCGCCGCGAAGTTCACGTACGCCTCCGCCCAGCGCCGCGGCCAGTAGTCCTCCTCGCGGTCGAAGCCGGCCGTCCCCAGCCAGTCCTGCCAGGCCAGTTCCACGGAATCCTTGACCCGGAGCCGTCGCTGTTCGGGCGAGTCCACCAGGAACAGCCCGCCGAAGGACCACCAGGCTTGGCCGCCCAGGCTCTGTTCGCCTTCCTGCTCCACGAGGAGCACGGAGCGTCCTGCGTCCACCAGTTCGGCCGTCGCTACCAGGCCCGCCAGCCCGGCCCCCACCACAATGACATCTGCGTCTTTTGGCTGCATCCGGCAAACGCTACCGGCAGGTACGCTCTCCTGCCTAGGGGCGGGCCGGGCGCGTGCGACAGCCCCGGGACGGGCTGCGCTCCCCTGAGGGCCTGTCGCAAGCGCCCGGCGATTCCTAGACTGGAACACATCGGCCATCCGGCCAGCGCCGGCATTGACGGGAAGCTGCCGCCACCACCGGACGCGCTTTACCGAGGATGGAGGAACTCATGAGCACGAATCCGCACGATGAGGAACGCACCCATAACGAGAGCCCGGCGGAAGGTGACACGAACGTCGATCCGGGAGCCGGACAGGAAAGGCCGCAGCAGCCGGCCGAAGGTGAAGACGAGGACCCGCAGGGCACATGACCTGCAAGGTTAAAGAGTAAAAGCCTTCCGTTCCCGGCGTGTGGGGCGCCGGGGACGAAAGGCCCGAAAGCACTAAATCAGCGGCGAACCTACGAAGCTTTCGCCGTACCGCTGTTCCTGTTCGCGTCAGCTATAACGTCGGCATCCTTGCTGTGGTCCACCACTGGCCCGGTTCCGGCAATCTCACGCAGCTGCTCAATCCCCGCCGCAGCAGCTTCCTTCGTAGGAAACATTGCGGAGACTGCCATCAGTGCTCCGTCACCGGAAATGAGCTTGATCCGGAATGCGCCGTCGTGGGCGTCCACCAGCTTGAAGTAGCCCGACATCTCTTACCTCCTTGTAAGGGGTACCTTCAGTGCGATTAATGGTAAGTCGGCTGACGAGTTTTCGTACCCCCTCCCGGACAACTTTGGCCGCCGATGCGTGATCGAGATCTTTTACCCTCCGCCTTGACCTCCGCGGGATGCCCCCGTGGTGAGCGCCTGCAGGATTTCGTCCTGGGTAGCGGGCAGGGAGGTCAGCAAGGCCGCGAGCATTCGCGCCTGGGACGGACCCAGGTCTCCGCCCGGGATGGCACCGGCCCGGACCAGGCTCACTCCCCCGCCGGCACCGTAGGCGGGAACAACACCTCCCGCCGGCACCCGGCTGCACAAAATCACCGGGCATCCGGCGTGTACTGCGTCCTGGACTGCTTCGGTGAAACCGGCTCCGGCGTTTCCTGTGCCGGTCCCGGCCAGTACGACGGCGTTGGCTCCGGAGCGCACGGCGTAGGAAAACAGCTCCGGCGTGGTTCCCAGGGCGCACTCGATGATCTCAACCCGGGCATTGTCAAAGTCTTCGCCCGGAAGCGGGAGGGGCGCCTGCCGGACCGGCAGGGCTGTGACGTGCAGCGTTCCCGCCACAAAATGCGCCACCGGAACACCTCCGCCGAAGGGGCTCTCCGCCAAGGTGTGCAGCTTCCGGGTTCCGCGTGCGGCAAGAATCTGCCCCGCAAAGCAGATCAGGACCCCGCAGCCCCGCAACCGGGGAGCCGCTGCTGCCGTGACGGCGTCCTCAAGGTTGCCGGGACCGTCTGCCACCTTGCTGTCCGCGGGCCGTTGGGCGCCGGTAAAGACCACGGGTTTGGGCGATTCGTGCACAAGGTCCAGCAGGAAGGCTGTCTCTTCCATGGTGTCCGTGCCGTGCGTGACGACGACGCCGTCCACGCCATCGTCCGCGACCGCAGCGTGGACCGCCTCCGCGATCAACCGAATGTCCCCCAGTCGCAGCTGGTAGCTGTTGGCGTTGGTGACGTCCTGCGTCGAGTAGCTGTGTCGACCGGAGAGCCCGGCCGCCAGTTTCTCGGCACGTTCCGCGGAGGACGCTCCGTCCTGTCCGGATCTCGAGGCGATGGTTCCTCCGGTCGCCAAAATCCTGATGTGGGCCATTGAACCGCTGTCCTCTCGCCGGCATCACTACAGCCAAAGCTATGCCCGCCGGAACGTGATGGCTAGGAGTTCCCGGCCTTTAGCAGAGCCCGGGGGCAGGAAAGCCGGCGGGCATCCTAGACTGGCGGCATGGCAGATACGGTCTCTCCGGAACAGCGCAGCCGGAACATGTCCCGCATCCGCTCCAAGAACACCAAACCCGAACTGCTGATCCGGCGCCTGCTCCACCACGCCGGATACCGGTTCAGGCTGCACGGAGCCACGCGCGGGGGAAGCCTGCCGGGAAAACCGGACCTGGTATTCGCGGGCAGGCGCAAGGTCATCTTCGTCAACGGGTGCTTCTGGCATACCCATTCCTGTCCCGCCGGGACGCACGCGCCGGCAACGAATCCGGAGTTCTGGGCCGCGAAACGGGCCAGGACAGTCGCCCGGGACGCCGCCGCCCTCCAGGCCTTGAACGCTGCCGGCTGGGAAGCCCTGGTGGTCTGGGAATGCGAAATGCGCAACGCATCCGTGCTTGAGTCGCAGCTGCTGGCTTTCCTTGGCCCGCCGGGCACGGCCGAATCATCCTCGCTAGACTCAACGGCAACCATCACCCAACCGAAGGGGAACTGAATGCCGGAGACAACCCAGGCCCTGCGCGGCGTGCTTTTCGACGTGGACGGCACGCTGGTTGATTCGAACTACCTCCATACCGTGGCCTGGTGGCAGGCTTTCCGCCAGCTGGACTACGACATTCCCATGGCGGCCATCCACCGGGCCATTGGAATGGGCGGTGACAAACTCGTCAGCCACCTGCTGGACGGTGAGCCGTCCGCGGAGGACGAGGAAAAACTCGATTCCAGCCACGGTGCGATCTTCTCCGCGTCCTGGCCCTCCCTCCGGGCGTTCGACGGCGCGGCAGAGCTGCTGCGCTCAGTCGCCTCCGACGGACTCGCCGTCGTCCTGGCATCTTCTGCCTCCGCCGCGGACCTGGACGCATTGCGCGCCGCGATCGATGCGGACGACGCCATCAGCAGCGCTACCAGTTCCTCCGATGCCGAGCAGAGCAAGCCCGCTCCGGACATCCTCCAGGCAGCGCTGGACTCCGCCGGGCTGCAGGCCCAGGAGACCGTATTTGTGGGCGACTCCGTCTGGGACGTCCGATCTGCCGCGAAACTGGGAATCCCGACGATCGGACTCACCTGCGGCGGAACCAGCGAAGCTGAGCTCCTTGAGGCGGGCGCCAAAGAGGTTTACGCCAGCCCGAGGGACCTGTTGGAGAACCTGCAGGACAGCCTGCTGAAACAGCAGCCGGCCAACTAAACGACCCGAAAGGACATCCTGTGACTACTGAACCGACCGGACCCGCCAACGACGCCGAGGATCCCCTGGGCCCCAGCGCTCCGCAACCCGAGCCCACCGGGGCACCGCGCACTCCCGGAGAAACGGAGCAGCCCGCCGGGAACATCCGCGAAGAACAGGGAACACATGCCGCGGGTACCGTCCCGGCTGCCCATTCCGGCGGAGCGGACGAAGCGGAACAGGATCAGCGCCGTCCCGAAGACGCACTCGAGGAACCGACCTCAGCTGACGGCTAGGCCACCGGCGCTGCGCTGCCGGCACTGAGCCTCACGGGCTGAGCCCCGCGTTAGGCCAGACCAGCCCGGCGCAGCGCCTCAGCCATCGGCCCTTCCGGCTGCGGGGCGGCCGTTTCCCGTCGCGGCGGGCGGCCGGCTTTGGCTGGCTGAGCTTTGGACGCGGGGGCCCGGCGTCCCGCCCCTGCGGGACGCCCGGTTTCCTTACGGGTGCCGGAGGCCGGGTCGTCCTCGAGCCGGAGAGTCAGCGAAATCCGCTTCCGGTCGGGATCAGCCTCCATCACCTTCACCTTCACCACCTGGCCGGACTTCACGACCTCACGCGGGTCCGAAATGAACGTGGAGGACATTGCCGAGATGTGCACGAGTCCGTCCTGGTGCACGCCGATATCCACAAAGGCGCCGAAGGCCGCCACGTTGGTGACCACGCCGTCGAGCACCATGCCGGGCCGCAGGTCAGCGATCTTTTCGATGCCCTCGGAGAAGGCAGCGGTCTTGAACGCCGGGCGCGGATCACGTCCGGGCTTGCGCAGTTCGGCCATGATGTCCATGACAGTCGGCAGGCCGGTGTTCTCATCCACGAACGCCGCCGGGTCCAGCCCGTTCAGGTCCGCACCGGCGGGAGTCATCTCTGCGTTGGCCGCGGAGAGGATCCTGCGGGCAATCCCGTACGATTCCGGGTGCACGCTGGAAGCGTCCAGCGGATCGCTTCCTCCGGTGATGCGCAGGAACCCTGCGCACTGTTCAAACGCCTTGGCGCCCAGGCGCGGGGCCGTCAACAGGTCCCGGCGCCGGGCGAACGGCCCGTTGGCGTTGCGGTAGACCACGATATTTTCGCTCAGCAGCGGTCCGACGCCGGCAACCCGGCTGAGCAGCGCCGGGGAGGCCGTGTTTACATCCACTCCGACGGCGTTCACGCAGTCCTCCACGACTGCGTCCAGCGAGCGGTCCAGCTTCGCCGCTGTGACGTCGTGCTGGTACTGGCCCACGCCGATGGACTTCGGATCGATCTTGACCAGCTCGGCCAGCGGGTCCTGCAGCCGCCGGGCGATGGAGACGGCTCCGCGGAGGGAAACATCCATGCCCGGCAGTTCGGCTGCAGCCAGCGCGGAAGCCGAATACACGGAGGCTCCGGCTTCGGAGACCACGAGTTTCTGCAGCTTCGCCTCCGGAACCAGCCGCATTAGCTCCGCGGCCAGCTTGTCGGTTTCGCGGGATGCCGTTCCATTGCCGATCGCCACGAGGTCCACCCCGTGTTTCCGAACCAGGTTGCCCAACCGGACCAATGCCTCATCCCACTTACGGGCCGGTGCATGCGGGTAGACCGTGTCCGTGGCGACAACTTTGCCGGTGCCGTCGACCACCGCTACCTTCACACCGGTGCGCAGTCCCGGGTCCAACCCCAGGGTGGCCCGGTTGCCGGCCGGGGCCGCGAGCAGGACGTCACGGAGGTTGGCAGCGAAGACCCGGACGGCTTCGGTTTCTGCCTCTTGGAACAACCGGACACGCAGGTCCACGGAAAGCTTCGCCAGAATCCGCCGCCAGGCCAGCTGCACGGTCTGCTGGAGCCAGGCATCAGCCGGCCGTCCCCGGGCTGCTACTCCGAGCCGGGCTGCGACAGTGTTCTCGAACCGCTGCCGTGCCTGGGCCAGGGCCTGCGTATCCCCCGGATCCGCTTCCGACAGGCCCAGTTCCAGGATCCCTTCGTTCTCCGCGCGCAGCAGTGCCAGTACCCGGTGTGACGGCATCCCCGACGGCGCCTGGGAGAAGTCGAAGTAGTCCGCGTACTTCTGCCCTTCTGCTTCTTTTCCAGCCCGGACCTGCGAGCGCAGGCGCCCCTGCTTCCAGAGTTTTTCCCGGGCAGTCGTCAGCAGTTCTGCGTCCTGCCCTGCACGTTCGATCAGGATCGCGCGGGCACCGGTGAGCGCTTCGGCAGCGTCCGGAACGCCCTCTCCGACGTAGCGTCCGGCCTCCTTCTCCGGGTCCAGGGATGGATTGGCCAGCAGCGCCTCGGCCAAGGGCTCCAGTCCCGCCTCACGGGCAATCTGTGCTTTGGTCCGCCGCTTTGTCTTATAGGGCAGGTAAATGTCTTCCAGCCGGGACTTCGTGTCCGCAGCCTCGATCGCCGCACGCAGCTCGGGCGTGAGCTTGCCCTGGCCCTCGACAGCGTCCAGGATCGCCCGGCGCCGGTCCGCCAGTTCGCGCAGGTAGCGCAGGCGTTCGTCGAGTTCGCGGAGCTGGGTGTCATCCAGCGTGCCGGTGGCTTCCTTGCGGTAGCGGGCAATGAAAGGCACAGTCGATCCGCTGTCCAGGAGTTCGACGGCGGCACGCACCTGCCACGCGGCCACACCGAGCTCGGCGGCAATCTGGGCATAGAGACGTTCGTCGGCGCTCGTGGCAGGGGCGGAGGAACGGGTGGTGGACACTGGCTGCGGGGCGGCTGGAGAACTCACCCGCCCCATTGTTCCGCATGGTTGACGCGGGCGGCCACCGGAAGGGACTGCGGCGCCGGAAGGAAAGCCTTCACATTGGCTCATGATCTGCCGAACCTGCCGGGGAATGGGGTAGAACATAGGGATGCGCCGTCCCGGCCCAGTGCCGGCCGGGGAGGGCATCTCAACGTTTCAAGGAAGAAAGGTCGAAGATGACTCAGATTGCACCGGTATCCTCTCCCCCCGCCGAACGGGCGGAGGTGAAGACCGCCGGCCACGTCATTGTCGACTCCCTTATTGCCCACGGCGTTCAGCGCACCTATGTGGTTCCCGGAGAAAGCTTCCTCGATGTCCTGGACGGTCTGCACAACAGCGAGATCGAAACCGTAGTGTGCCGCCACGAGGGCGGTGCCGCTTACATGGCCGAAGCTGACGGCAAGATGAACCAGCTCCCCGGCATCGCCATGGTGACCCGCGGCCCCGGCGCCGCGAACGCCCACGTGGGACTCCACACCGCGTGGCAGGACTCCACCCCCATGGTGCTCTTCGTCGGACTCATCCCCTTCGAGCACCGGGACCGCGAAGCCTTCCAGGAATTCGACATCAAAGCGTGGTTTGATACCGGCGCCAAGCGTGTGATGGTGCTGGACCACCCGGAGCGCGCATCGGAAATCGTGGCTGAGGCTTTCTTCGCCGCCATGAGCGGCCGCCCGGGCCCCGTCGTCGTCGGCCTGCCTGAAGACATCATCCGCAAGGAAGTTTCCGCCGCGCTGCACCCGCCCATTCCGGTAGCCCCCGGCGGCATGACCGTCACGGACTGGAAAGCCCTGCAGGCTGCACTCAAGGACGCGGACAAGCCGCTGTTCGTGACCGGCGGCAACGACTGGACCCAGGAGGGAGCCGACACCCTCACCCGCTGGCTTGAAGAGCATCACCTTCCTGCCGCCGCCGAATGGCGCTGCGAAGGAACCATCTCCTTCGACTCGCCGTCCTACGTTGGTCCGATCGGCTATGGCCGGCCCAAGCCGACCTACGACCTGCTGGAAGAGACCGATCTGCTGGTCTTTGTGGGCACCGTGCCCGGCGATGTGATCACTGACGGTTTTGTGGTTCGCCAGGACTGGGAGAAGAAGAACTTCCTGGTCACCATTGATCCCTCCCTGCGCGGCCGCTCCGGCCCGGTTTCCTACCAGATTGTTGCCAAGCCGGACGTCTTCGTGCGGGACCTGGTGATGATGGACCTTCCTGTGAAGGACGAATGGAAGGCCTGGACCTCCCGCATGCGCGGGGAACAGGAGAAGTTCGCGGCCCTTCCCCCGGCCGAGCCGTCCGCCGGCCAGGCCCGGATGGACACCCTGATGGCCAACCTGGTGCCGACCCTTCCTGAGGACGCCATGATCACCCTGGGCGCCGGCGAGCACACCAACTGGGCGCACCGGTACTTCCCCACCCGCCGTTACGCTTCGATGCTCAGTGCCCGCAACGGGTCCATGGGCTACTCGGTGCCTTCAGCCATCGCCGCCTCCCTGGCGCACCCGGGCCGCCGCGTGGTCACCATCGCCGGCGACGGTGAGTTCATGATGAACGGGCAGGAACTGGCCACAGCCGCGCAGTACGGTGCCACTCCCCTGGTGGTCGTGATGGACAACCAGGAATACGGCACCATTCGTACCCACCAGGAACGCCACTACCCCAACCGGATCTCCGGCACGCAGCTGAAGAACCCGGACTTCGCGCTGATGGCGCAGGCTTTCGGCGGGTTCGGCGTCCGTGTGGAGAACGACGCCGACGTGCCCGCGGCGGTCGAGGCAGCACTGAAGGCCATTGATGAAGAGAAGAAGTTCGCACTGATCCACCTGATCGTGGAGCAGCGGGTCAAGGCCTACTAGGCCCTACTCATCCTCGCTGCTCAGCACCCGTCGCCGGGTGCTGAGCAGCTGCAGTTCCGGGCGGTAGGCCACCAACCGTTCTGCGCTGTCCAGGACTTCGACAACATGTGCGCGGTCCGCAGCGACGATGCCGATCCCTACTTCTGCGCGCCGGTGAAGGTCCAGCTGGCCGGTCTCCGCAGCGGAAACGGCAAATTTGCGCTGCAGTTCAGCAATGAGCGGGCGCACCAGCGACCGCTTCTGCTTCAGTGAATGCACATCGTCAAGCAGCAGGTCGAATTCCAGCGTGCCCGTCCACATGCCTTCTATCCTCGCCGGGGATCGGGATCTGTCAACGTGCGGGTTAGGCTCGGAGGGTTCATCGGGGACGGGCGCGGTGTTACGTTCGAAAGCATGACGCCGTCCCAGACCGTGCGTTCCCAGGCAGTGCGTTCCCCCTGTCCACCGAACCGCCGGGCAGCAGCGCATGCATAACCACGGTGACTTCCCGGCAGAGTCCCTTTTCCTGATACCCGCCGTGGCCGCTGTCGCCGCGTATTGGGCGGGTGCCGGCTCGCAGAGGTCCGGGCACTGGCCGGCCTGGCGGCTGGTGAGTTTCCTCGCCGGGGTGCTGACAGTACTGCTCACGGTGCTGGAACCGCTCGCGGGATGGGCCCACGAGGACCTCACGGCCCTGAGCCTGTCCCACGTCCTGGCCGGCATGGCCGGACCGTTGCTGCTGGTGCTTTCACGTCCGGTGGGACTTGCCCTGAAAACGCTCGACGAGGTTCCGGCGGCCCGGCTCCGCCGCCTGGCCACTGGGCCGGCAGCCCGGTTCCTGACACATCCGGTGACCGCCACCGTGCTGGTTGCCGGCGGCATGTGGGCGATGTTCCATACCGGTCTGTTCACGGCGATGCAGCAGTCGATGCCCGTCCATTGGCTGGTCACCGCCTATCTGGCGGCGACAGGCTGCCTGTTCACCGCTGCGGTGCTGGGAACCGGACCGGTGCGGCACGGCTTTCCGCTTCGGGCCGGCGCGCTGCTGGCCGCCGCCGGCCTCCATGCCGGACTGGCAGGCTGGCTGTGGCTGGCCCCTCCCGACGGCGCCGGAAATGCAGCTGCCGGAGCGTTGGTGCTTCTCCTCGCGGGCATTGCTGTCCAGGGCATCCTGGGCTGGATCCTGCTGGGGCAGCAGCTGGGCCAAGCCCGGCTGCTGCCCCAAATCCGGCGGGCCTAGGCCGCTACAGCACCTGCGGGAAACCCAGGTCGATTTCCGACGTCGCCGGGTCCGGCCAGCGTGTGGTGACCACCTTGCCGCGGGTGTAGAAGCGGATCGAATCCGGTCCGTACATGTGGGTGTCGCCGAACAGCGAGTCCTTCCAGCCGCCGAAGGAGAAGGACCCCACCGGCACGGGAATCGGAACGTTGACGCCCACCATGCCGGCTTCCACATCGAACTCGAAGGCCCGGGCCGCCCCGCCGTCGCGGGTGAAGATCGCCGTCCCGTTGCCGTACTGGTTCTCGTTCACCAACTGCACGGCGTCGTTGTAGGTCGGAACGCGGACAACGGAGAGCACGGGCCCGAAAATCTCGTCGTCGTAGGCCTTCATGCCCGGCTTTACATGGTCCAGCAGGCTGACGCCCAGGAAGAACCCGTCGCCGTCGAACTGGGTTTCCCGGCCATCCACCACCACGGTGGCGCCTTCCTCGGCGGCACCGGCAACGTAGGACGCCACCTTGTCCCGGTGCTCGGCGGTGATCAGCGGACCCATCTGGGAGGAGGGATCCGTGCCGGGGCCAATCACCAGGCCCACCATCCGCGAGCGCACGGCTTCGACCAGATCATCGGCGATGCTGCCCACGGCCACCAGGACACTGACAGCCATGCACCGCTCCCCAGCCGATCCGTAGGCTGCGGAGACGGCAGCGTCGGCAGCCATGTCCAGGTCGGCGTCGGGCAGGACCACCATATGGTTCTTCGCGCCGCCCAGGGCCTGGACGCGTTTGCCGTGTTCAGCCGCGCGCCGGTAAATCGTGCGGGCAATCGGCGTCGACCCGACAAAGCTGACGGCCTTCACCTCCGGGTGCTCCAGGAGAACGTCCACGGCTTCCTTGTCTCCATGCACGACGTTCAGCACGCCGTCCGGCAGCCCCGCCTCGGCGAAGAGCCCCGCGATGAACACCGAGGCCGAGGGGTCCTTTTCGCTGGGCTTCAGCAGGACGGTGTTGCCGCAGGCCAGGGCGCTGCCAATCATCCACAGCGGCACCATGGCCGGGAAGTTGAACGGGGTAATGCAGGCAACTACGCCAACCGGCTGGCGGATGGAATGGACGTCGACGCCGGAGGCCACCTGCTCCGAACGCTCCCCCTTCAGCGTCTGGGACAGGGCTGTCGCGAACTCGATGTTCTCCAGCCCTCGGGTGATCTCGCCCTCGGCGTCGGAGAGGACCTTCCCGTGCTCGCTGGTCAGGATGGCCGCGAGTTCGCCCTTGCGTTCGGTGAGCAGTTCGCGGACCTTGAAGAAGATGTTGGTGCGCCGGGCCAGGGACGTGGCACGCCAGGCCGGCAGGGCCTCGCGTGCCGCCTGGATGGCCTCCTCCACCCGGGAGACAGAGGCCAAGGCCACCTCTTTTTCCTGGACTCCGGTCGCCGGGTTGAAGACCGGCCCGTAGCGCTCGGCTTCCGGGACCTGTTTGCCGTTGATGATGTGCGGTATGCGCTGCATGGGTTCTCGATTCGTTGGGCGCCGCTACGGCGCGGGGACCTGGGCAGGTGTCGCAGCACCCTGCAGGGAGCCGTCCACGAGTTTCACGATCATGGAGCAGTCCTTGCCGGCTTGCCCGGCGTCGATCAGGCGGGCAAACAGCTGCTGGACATGCTCACCGATTTCCAGCGGAGTCCCGGTGTCCCGGGCCGCGGCGATGGCGAGGTTGATGTCCTTGTTCGCCAGTTCCGTGGTGAAGGTCGGTTCGAAATCATTGTTCGACGCCGCCGTTTCGACGACACCCGGAACCGGGTACCAGGTGCGGAGCGCCCAGCTGTCTCCGGAAGAGACCGAGGCGATGTCCCAGAACACCTGCTTATCCAGTCCCAGCCGGTCGGCCAGTACCGCTCCTTCCGCGGTGGCCGCCAGGTTGATGAACAGCATGAGGTTGTTGCAGATCTTCGCGGCCTGTCCCGTGGTGGGACCGCCGGTAGGGATCACGTTGCCGGCCATCGGCTCGATGTACGCCGTGGCATCGGCAACGGCATCTTCGGCGCCGCCCACCATGAACGTCAGGGTGCCGGCCTGCGCTCCGCTCATGCCGCCGGAGACCGGGGCATCCACGAACCGGAACCGCTCCGCCGCCGCTGCATCATGCAGCGCCTGCGCGGATTCAATGTCAATCGTCGAGGAATCGATGAGCAGCGTGTCCATTGAGGCGTGGGCCAGGATCCCGTCCGGTTCCAGGTACACGGCACGGGAGTGCTCACCCTTGGGGAGCATGGTGAAAACGACGTCGGCGCCGGCCACCGCTTCGGCGATGCTGGCCACGGCCTGCACTCCGGCTGCTTCGGCTGCCGCGACAGCCCGCGGACTAAGATCGAAACCGCGTACGTTATGACCGGCCTTGACCAGGTTCGCGGCCATCGGCCCGCCCATGTTTCCCAGTCCGATCCATCCCACTTCTGCCATGGTTAAGCTCCTTTGCTTAGGTCCTGCTGTTGCTGAGAGGGGGCTGCGCGTCCGCCGCGGAACCAGACTCGCACCCTGCTAGGGTGCGTTCAAGGCCAGAATGCACAGACCGCATGTGCAGCCGTGCACACCGGTGCAGTTTCCTCCCGGGAAGTGAACCGGATGGCAGCGGCGTCCGGCTCAGCCACAAGGAAAAGGAACACGGTCGTGGAAACTGATCGCCGCCTGCCCAGTCCCGATGACCTGCTCATCCTTCTCACTGTCGCCAGGCTGGGACGCTTCAACGCGGTCGCCGAGACCCTGGGCACCACCCACACCACCATTTCGCGCCGGATTGTCGCGTTGGAGAAGCAGCTTGGCGGCCGCACCCTCTCGCGTACCCCGCGCGGCTGGGAGCTGACGGCGCTGGGGGCCGAGGCCGTCCGGGCTGCCGAAGCGATTGAAGAGAGCCTCGGCAACCTGCGCTGCACGCTCGCACGGGATGCCGATCCCCTGGCAGGCCTGGTGCGGATCAGCACCGTTGACGGGTTTGGAGCGGAGTTCGTCACCCCCGCCCTGGTCCGCCTGCAGGCTGAGCATCCGCGCATCAGCGTCGAGATGTTCTCCGCTACCCGCAAGGTGAGCCAGAACCGCTCCGGGGTGGACCTTGAGGTGGTCGTGGGGCATACCGACGTCAGCACGGCGCAGTCGATCCCGCTGGGCCACTACGTGCTGCGGCTCTACGCCGCCCCGGGCTATCTCCAGCGCCACGGGATACCGCAGACGGCCGAGGAGCTGTCCGGGCACGGCTTTGTCTCCTACGTTGAATCAGCGCTCCTGGTGGAAGAGCTGGGCCACCGGTCCACCGGGCTCCCCGACCCCCGCTCGACATTCCAGGCCACGAGTATCTTCGCGCAGGTGGAAGCAGTGCGCCGTGAAGCCGGGATTGGCCTGCTGCCGAACTTCATGGTGGCCGGACGGGAGGGATTCGAACCCGTGCTGGCCACGGAATTCGAACGCCGGCTGCCCATCTGGGCTGTTGCCCGCCCGGAGGCCCTGCGCTCACCCCGTGTCCAGGCCGTGGTTGCAGCCATCCAGGCAGAAGCCGCTGCCCGCCAGGACCTGTTGGCTTCCTGACGGACAGCGGCTTCCGGCCGGCTGCGGGACTAGCTGTCCTGGCGTGTGCCCCGCTCCTCTTGTGCCTTCGACGCCGCGAGCAGGTCGGCAGTGCCCTGCGCATCCGCTGCATCGACGTCGTGCAGGGAAATGCCGTTGGTCTCCCGCAGCAGCAGCACGGAGATTGCCGTAACGATGCACGCACCCAGCAGGTACAGCGCCACGGGAGTGGACGAGCCATAGCTCGCCAGCAGCGACGTCGCGATGATCGGTGCCAGGGAACCGGCCACAATGGAGGTGACCTGGTAGCCCAGCGAGACACCGGAGTACCGCATCCGGGTCGGGAACATTTCCGCCATGATCGAGGGCTGTCCGGCGTACATCAAGGCGTGGAAAAGCAGGCCGATCGTCACCGCGGCGAGGATCATGAAATCGTTCGCAGTATCCATCATCGGGAAGGCGAAGAAGCCCCAGGTTGCACCAAGGACCGCTCCGGCCAGATACACCGGACGCCGACCCAGGGCATCTGACATCCGGCCGGCCACCGGCACGGCACAGAAGTGGATGAAGTGCGCGATCAGCAGCAGCAACAGGATCCGGGACGTGTCCGTTTCCACCACGGTCCGAAGGTAGGTGATGGAGAAGGTGACCACCAGGTAGTAAAGAATGTTCTCGGCAAAGCGCAGGCCCATGGCGGTGAAGACGCCGCGCGGGTAGCGCTTGAAGACCTCCAGGACGCCGTAGCCCTTGGCTTCCTGCTCCACCTCTTTCTGCGCTTCGAGGAAGATCGGCGCATCAGAGACCTTGGTCCGGATGTAGTAGCCAACCAGCACGATCACTGCCGACAGCCAGAAAGCCACCCGCCAGCCCCAGCTGAGGAAGGCGTCATCCGACAGGGTGGCCGAGAGCAGGAACAGGACACCGGTCGCCAGGAGGTTGCCCATCGGAACCGCGGACTGCGGCCAGCTGGACCAGAAACCCCTGGACTTGTTCGGGCTGTGCTCCGCGACCAGGAGCACTGCTCCGCCCCACTCGCCGCCGACTGCGAAGCCCTGGATGAACCGCAGGGCCACCAGCATGGCCGGAGCCCAGTAGCCGATGGAGTCGAAGCCGGGCAGGCATCCCATCAGGAAAGTGGAGACGCCCACCAGGATGATGCTGAGCTGCAGCAGCTTCTTGCGGCCGAACTTGTCGCCGAAGTGGCCGAACACGATTCCGCCGACCGGACGGGCAACGAAGCCGACGGCGTAGGTCACGAAGGCCGCAATGATGCCGTCCAGTTCCGTCTCGGCATTCGGAAAGAACAGCCGGGCGAAGACCAGGGTCGACGCCGCCGCGTACAGGAAGAATTCGTACCACTCCACCACCGTGCCGGCCATGGAAGCGACTACGACCTTACGCAGCCCTTCGGGGACGGGTGCCTTGGTACGGCCACCCCTTGGTCGATTATCAGTGCTCATCCAGTCGTCTCCTTTGGTGTCCTCGTTGACACTCGGCCAGCAGGCCGCCGCCGGGCCCGGGTCCGTCCCGGCGGAGTAAGGATGAGTATGGTGCCTTCCACTGGACCACTCAATCGCCAATACCGCATGGCGTATCTGCACAAATGCACAGTGCCCTCAGGTGGGTGGCTTCCAGGACGGAAACCTTCCGGGCCGGGAACAGGGCGCCGACAATGGTCCGGCCACGCCGGACCATTGTGTCCTGAAGGTAGTTCCCCTAACAATGGAGGATGCCAGTTACGCTCAGATCCCTAGAAACTGCTGTCCCGCCAACGGTCCTGGTCCAGGATCAGGTCCGCGATGTCTTCGCCGCCCAGCCAGGGCTGACAAGGCTCGGCACACGGTTAGTCAACACCTGCTTCAACTCGGCCGCGATTGAGACCCGCCGGACCGCTTTGGAGGAGCTGACGCTTGCTTCCACGGCGGAAAATCCACAATTCTTTGATCCGAAAACCGGTCTCCTGCTGATGCCCAGCACCAAGACCCGCAACGACATCTTCGCCACGGAAGCCACCAAGCTGTTCATCGAGGCAGGCAGCAAGGCTGTGGAGAACTGCCCCGGCATCTCCCCCGAAGACGTCACCCACGTAGTCACCGTCTCCTGCACCGGGTTCTTCAACCCGGGTCCGGACTACAAACTGGTCCGCGCCCTGGGCCTGAATCCTTCGGTGCAGCGCTACCATCTGGGGTTCATGGGATGTTATGCCGCATTCCCCGCCCTGCGCGCAGCCAAGTCCTTCTGCGAAGCGGATCCCGACGCCGTCGTACTGGTTGTCAGCACCGAGCTCTGTTCGCTGCACGTGCGCTCCTCCAACGACCCGGACATCATCATGGGCTCCTCGCTGTTCGCCGACGGTGCCGCGGCCGCAGTTGTCACCGCACGGGAGCTCCCGGGTGAAAACCCGGCGATCGTGCTGGACCACTTCGAGACCACCCTGACCCCCGTGGGCGAGGAGTCCATGGCGTGGAACATCGGTGACCACGGCTTTGAGATGGTCCTGGGCACCTATGTTCCGCACATCATTGACGACCACATCGTCGGTGCCCTGGAACCACTGCTGGGCCATGATCCGTCACTGGCGGGGCGGGCCTACAACGAGATTGAACACTGGGCCATCCATCCCGGCGGCCGCAGCATCCTGGACAAGGTGGAAGCCAAGCTGGAACTCACCGAGGAACAACTGGTTCCCGCCCGCGAGACACTGCGGACCTTCGGCAACATGAGCTCGGCCACCGTGATGTTCGTGCTCAAGCACATCCTGGATCAACCCTTCAACGGAGGCAACGAGCGGATCTGCTCCATGGCCTTCGGCCCCGGGCTGACCGTCGAAACCGGACTGTTCACCCGCGTTGCCGGTACGGCCCAGGCAGCCTCGGCGCAGGCAGCATCGGCAGAACCCGTCCCGGCCGCCGTCGGGTAGCGCCGGTGAGCGTGGTGAGCCCTGACGCTCCTCCGTTCCTTCCGCCGGACCTGAGTACCCGCGCATTGGATGTGGCCGAGCAGATGGACAGCCCGAACTGTGACCCGGTGCGGCTGGAACGCACCTATGCACAGTTCCCGCTGATCAACGCCGTCGTCTCCGGATGGCGCCGGAACTACCGCCGCTACGTGCGCCCGGCGCTGGCGCCGCAAGGAGGGGGAACCATCCTGGACGTCGGATCAGGGGGCGGGGACCTGGCGCGGTCACTGGCCCGGTGGGCCCGGCGTGACGGGCTTGACGTGCAGGTCACCGGCATCGACCCGGATCCGCGGGCGCACAAGTACGCGGCTTCCCGGAGGCCGCTTCCGGGCCTGGTGTTCCGTCCGGTGTTCAGCTCCGACCTGGTAGCTGAGGGGAGAGTCTTCGATGTGGTGATCTCCAACCACGTGCTGCATCACCTGGACCCGGATGCGTTCCAGGGGCTGCTGGCGGATTCCGAGAAGCTGGCCCGCACCCTTGTCCTGCACAGCGATATTGAGCGCAGTCCCTGGGCCTACGGGCTGTTTTCCGCCGGCACACTGCCGTTTTTCCACGGTTCCTTCATCCGTGCCGACGGCCTGACCTCCATCCGCCGCAGCTACACCGCGGCGGAGCTGGCTGCCGCAGCTCCCGCCGGGTGGGAAACCCGCCGGCAGCATCCCTGGCAAAACCTGCTCCTCTACCGGGCCCACCGGTGAACGCGATTCCTCCTGTAGCCGACGTGGACGTCGCCATTGTCGGCGGCGGTCCCGTGGGCCTGGCGCTGGCCATCCTGCTGCTGCAATCAGGTGCCAGCGTCCAGGTCCTGGAACGCCGGATCGCGCGGAGCAGCCATTCCCGGGCCATCGGCATCCATCCTCCCGGTCTGGCGGCGCTCGAAGGCACCGGCGTTACGGAGCAGCTGACCCGGGAGGGCGTCCAGATCCGGCACGGCGCGGCGCGGTCCCGGGAGCGGGACCTCGTCTCCCTGCGTTTCAGCAAGACCTCCACCCGGTACCCCTACGTCCTGGCGCTGCCGCAGGAACGTACGGAACATGCCCTGGAGAACAGGCTCCGCGCCCTGGACCCGGAGGCGCTGCGGCGCGGCTGGACCGTCACCTCTCTGCAGGACGACGGCGCCGGCGTCACCCTGGAGGGGAGAACCGGCGGCGCACCGGTACGGCTCCGAGCCTCCTGGGTAGTCGCTGCGGACGGCGCCCGGTCGGCGGTGCGGACCATGCTGGGTGCCACTGCCCGGGCCCGGCGGCTGAAGGATTCCTACCTGATGGGCGATTTCCCGGACACGACCGGTGACGGTCCCGTCGGTGTGCTGTACCTGGAGCCACAGGGCATCGTGGAGTCGTTTCCGCTGCCGGGCGGCAAACGGCGCTGGGTTGTGCATACGCGCACGCTCCAGGCGGATGCCGATGCCAAGGACCTGGCACGCCTGGTCCGGGAGCGCACCGGGCGGGACATCGATGCCGCGGGACATTCGATGCTCAGCGCGTTCTCCGTCAACACCACCCTGGTGCGGGACCTGGTGCACGGCCGCACAGTGCTGATCGGTGACGCAGCGCATGAAATCAGTCCAATCGGCGGGCAGGGCATGACCTTGGGCTGGCTCGACGCCGCGGAGCTGGCACCGCTGCTGTCCGCCGGACTGCGCGGAGAGGACATCAGCAGTGAACTCGGGCAGTTCACCCGCCGCCGGCGCCGGGCAGCGCAGATCGCCTCCGCGCAGGCTCAGCTGAACATGGCTCTTGGCCGCCCGCTGCCGGCAGTGGTGATGCAGGCCCGCAACCTGGTCCTGGCTTCGTTCTTCCGGTCCCTGCGATTGGGCGATGCTGTGGCCCGAAGGTTCACCATGCAGTAGGCCCCGGTCTTATCGGGACACCTAGTGGCTTCCCCGGTCCAGGGTCACGGTCCGCAGATCCAGGCGCCGCAGCACCCTGTCCACGGCCTCGGGGTCCATGCCTGACTGCCGACGGGCAGCCAGTACTTCCTTGCGGGCTTCGGCCAGGGCCTCGTACTGAACCTGGTCCATGATCTCCAGCGTGGCCTTGAGCTGCAGCATCTTCTGCGGATCCGCTTCCCAGTCGCGCTCAAGAATGGAGTGCAGGGAGGACATCCGGCGGGCCAGTGCCGCCCGGCGCTCCGGCGGCAGCTTGTCCGCCGCGGTCGAGCGCTTCATGGTTTCCAGGGCTACCCGTTCGGCCCGCCGCGCCAGCTCCCGTTCCTGCTTGGCAACCGCGCCGTGGTCGCTGGGCAGCGCCAGGCGGCGCATCAACCACGGCAGGGTCAGTCCGGGCAGTACCAGGGTGACCAGCAGGACTGCCCCGGCTGTGACGATCATGAAGTTCCGTCCCGGCAGGTCTTCTCCGGCCAGGGTGGTCGTAGGCATTGCCAAGGCGAGGGCCAGCGTGGCCAGACCGCGCATGCCGCACCAGGAGAGCACAAGGACTTCTTTCATGGACCCGGGCACGTGGCTGAGCCGTTCGGTGCCGCCGAAACGGTAGAGCCCGTACATCCAGAGGAAGCGGACCAGGATCACCGCGGCACAGACAGCAGCGATGCCCGGGATGAAGCTGAAGATTTCACGGCCTTCGTCCTCGATGACGTACCGCATCTCGATGCCCACCAGCCCAAAGGCCACACCGGTGGTGAGCAGCTCGACGACGTCCCAGAAGGCGGTGCGCGTGAGCCGTTCCTCCGAGTCCTGCGGGCGGGCACGGCGGCCAAGCTCCAAGGCGGTCACCACCACGGCAACCACACCGGAGAAGTGCAGTTCCTCAGCGAGGATGTAGACCGCGTAGGGCGCCACCAGCGTCACAGCGGACCGTGCCACGAGGTTCGGCACAAACCGGTTGAGCGCGCCCACGAGCCATCCCATGGCCAGGCCCAGCACCACGGCTCCGGCCGCACCAATGAGGAAACTGGGAATGATCGACCAGCCAACGTCCCCGCCGCTGACTGCCGCGGCGACGGCAGCCTGGAAAATGACGATCGCCATGGCGTCGTTGAACAGTCCCTCTGTCTGCAGCACGGTGATCAGCCGCCGCGGCATGTTCACCTTGCCCGCCACGGCTTCCACCGCCACCGGATCCGGCGGGGCGGCAATCGCCCCCAGGGCAATGGCAGCCGGCAGGCCCAGGGCGGGAACCAGCGCCCAGGAAACCCCGGCCACCACGGCCACTGTCACGGCAACCAGGGCCACGGCCAGAAGGATGAGCGAGCGCCAGCGCAGCCGGAACACCGACCAGGAGCTCCGCTGGGCAGCGGCGTAGAGCAGTGGCGGCAGGAACAGCGGAAGGATCAGTTCCGGGTCGATGTGAATTTCCGGAATCATCGGCAGGAAAGCGAAGAGTGCGGAGAAGATCAGCATGAGCACCGGGTACGGCAGCCGGATGCGTTCTCCGATCCCTACCACCAGCACCGTGCCGAACAGCAGTCCAATCAGCAGGATCAGGAATTCCATGCGCCTGGCCCTCCTGGGGCAGCGTTCTGCCGCATGGGAACAATGTTCACCGGAAACCTCCACTTAGTTGCCTGAGATAACTTTATCGCAGGCAACTAAGGGCTGCTGGACGCTAGGGCACCAGGTGCGTGGGCGCGAACAGCCGCAGGACGGTTTCCACCACCACCACGTTGGGCCCTTCTTCAGCAAAGGATTCTTCGAGGGCCGGCCTTACGTTCCCCGGAGCGACGCGCCGCGCCGGGATTCCAAAGGACTCTGCCAGGCGGACGAAGTCCGGACCGGCCAGCTCGGTGGCCGTGGCCTTGCCGAACGCGTCGACCATGTATTCGCGCAGCACTCCATAGCCGCCGTCGTCCACGATCAGCCACGTGACCGGCAGGTCATGCTGCCGGGCAGTAGCCAGTTCAGCAATGGAGTACATGGCCGATCCGTCACCGGAAACGGCAAGCACCCTGTCCCGGGTTCCCACGGCCGCACCGAGCGCACCCGGGTAACCGAAGCCCAGGCCGCCGGCGCCCTGGGCCGAGTGGAACTGGCCGGATTTGGCATCCCAGCAGCTCCAGGCCCAGTACGCCGCAATGGTCATATCCCAGAACGTCTGCATCCCGTCCGGAACGGCAGCGCGGATATCTGCCATGAACGTGCGTTCCGGAGCCAGGTCTTGGGCCTCCAGCCGGGCGGTAATCCGGCCGAGGGTGTCCTGGACCAGCTCTTCGGGCGTCTGGCCGGCCCAGTCCGGCGCCAGCTCCGGAATCGGAAGCGCGGCGTCGAGCGCTGCCAGCGCCTGTCCGGCATCCGCCCGAATGCCCAGCGCCGGACCGTTGGATTCCAGGACCCGGGGTTCGGCGTCGATCTGGATGATCCGGCCGCGCGGCGCGAACGTGAAGTAGTTGGAGGTGATTTCCCCCAGGGAGGACCCGATCACCACCAGGACGTCTGCCTCTTCGAGGAGGTCCGTGGCCCAGCGGTCTTCGATCCAGGACTGCAGGGACAGCGGATGCCCCCAGGGGAAGGCACCCTTGCCGCCGGGCGTGCAAATGACCGCAGCGCGCAGCTTCTCCGCGATCGAGAGCAGGTGCTCTTCACCGTGGCCGCGGCGTGTGCCGCCGCCCGCGATGATGGCCGGACGCCGGGCCGTACTCAGCCACTTCACCGCCTCGGTGACCAGCTCGCTGCGCGGCGGGTTGTCGAACGGCTCCGCGAGTGCATCTTCAACAGCCGGCACCATGACCGGACCGAGCAGGACGTTCTGCGGAACCTCGATCCAGACCGGCCCCATGGGTGCGGAAATCGCTTCGGTCCAGGCATCCTGGATAGCCGACGGAATGCCCGAGGCGTGCTGGATCAGGCGCTGGCTCTTGGTGACGTTCGCCGCCGATGCCTTCTGGTCATCGAGCTGGTGCAGCATGCCCCGCCGCCGCGCTCCCAGGCCTTCAATGGGGATCTGGCTGGCGACGACGACCATGGGAACGCCGGTCGCATATGCCTCCTGCAGGCCCGCCAGCGAGGTCAGCGCCCCGGGGCCGGTGGACAGGAACAGGACGCCCACCTTGCCCGTGGCGCGGGAAAATCCGTCGGCGGCGAAGGCTGCGTTGTTTTCCACCCTGGAGGAGACAAACTCCAGCGTGGAACGGGAGAGGGCATCGAACAGGCCCAGCGCGTGCTGGCCGGGGATCCCGAACACCGTGGTGGCGCCCAGGGCTTCCAGGGTCTCGACGACGAGGTCCCCGCCGTTGCGCACTGCCCCGTCCGCTGCCCCGGTCATGAGGAGAGGCCCATCAGGGTGATCAGGTCATAGGCCACGTGTGAGGCCGCGACGGCGGTGATGTCCGCATGGTCGTAAGCCGGTGCCACTTCCACGACGTCGGCTCCGATGAGGTTCATCCCGCGCATACCGCGCAGGATTTCCAGCAGTTCGCGGCTGGTCATGCCGCCGGCTTCGGGCGTTCCGGTGCCCGGAGCGTGGGCTGGGTCAAGCACGTCGATGTCCACCGAGATGTACAACGGGCGGTTGCCGATCCGGTCCCGCAGCTTGGCGACAACTTCATCGACGCCCTGTCGGAAGACATCGGAGCTGGTGACGATGCCAAAGCCGAAGCGCTTGTCATCCTCCAGGTCCTTCTTGCCGTACAGCGGGCCGCGCGTACCGACGTGGGAGATCGCCTCGGTATCCAGGATCCCTTCCTCCACCGCCCGGCGGAACGGGGTGCCGTGGGTGTATTCGGCTCCAAAGTAGGTGTCCCAGGTGTCCAGGTGTGCATCGAAGTGCAGCATGGCCACCGGCTCCCCTGCCCGCTCGGCAGCGGCGCGCAGCAGCGGCAGGGCGATGGTGTGGTCCCCGCCCAGGGTCAGCAGTTTGGTGCCGCCCTCGGTCAGGTCCAGGGCACCGGCTTGGATGGTCTCGATCGCCTCGTTGATGTTGAACGGGTTCACGGCCAGGTCGCCGGCGTCTGCGACCTGGAGGTTTTCGAACGGCGAGGTGTCCTGGGCCGGGTTGTAGGGCCGCAGCAGGCGGGAGGCTTCACGAATGTGGTTTCCGCCGAAGCGGGCACCGGGCCGGTAGGAGACACCGGTGTCGAACGGAACGCCCACGACGGCCACGTCGGCGTGGTTCACCTGGTCCAGCCGGGGCAGGCGCGCGTACGTTGCGGCACCGGCATAACGCGGCACCTGCGCGGCGTCAATCGGTCCAACCTTGCCGTTGGCGCTGACGCGGGGCTGGGTGTTGGGCTTGTCCACTAGGTATATCTCCCGGTTCATCTGCTTCGGTGCCGGAACGGCGCTTACCTTGATGCTATCGGCCGCAAGGGAAAAAGTTATCCAATATGCATCAAATGTTTATCGCTACGCTAAAGTGGAACGGCTCTCGGCGTCAAGACTAGGCTGTGACTATGGCGGACACGGAACCCAGTGCGAAGAATGATGGAATGAACTACGACGTCGATGTCCTGATCGTGGGTGCCGGACCAACCGGACTCGCGCTGGCGGCCCAGCTGGCCAGCTACGGCACGAGCTTCCGGATCATCGACCGCCGGCAGGCCCCGTCCACCCAATCCAGGGCGCTCGCCGTGCAGCCGCGCACGCTAGAGGCGCTGCGGCCCTTCGGCGTCAGCGATGCCATGGTCCGCCGCGGCAACGCGGCCACGCAGCTCCACCTGCACCTTCCTGAAGACACCGTATCCATCGACCTCTTCGACGTCGGCATCGAAGACTCCGCCTACCAGCAGCTGCTGTTCCTGCCCCAGTCGGACACGGAAAGCATCCTCACCTCCTACCTGGCCAGCCGCGGCGTGCGCGTGGAACGCGGCGCCGAACTGCTGGAGCTCGACCGCCTGGACCCCCAAGATCCCTTTGCCGGCATGGAAGCACGCATCCAGCGCCAGGACCGCGGGATCGACCGCATCCGTGCCCGCTACGTTGTTGGGGCCGACGGCGTGGGAAGCGCCGTCCGCCGCCGTGCCGGGATGGATTTCCGCGGTTCCGGCTACGAAGATTCCTTTGTCCTGGCCGACCTGGAGATCGACGGCGCGGAACCCTCCGCCGTCCACGCCTACCCCACCGACGACGGTTTCATGGTGCTTTTCCCGCTCGGTTCGCCTGCATCATGGCGGATGATCAGCTTGAAGGACAAGGGCGACACAAGCGAAACCACGCTCTCAAGCCTGCAGGAAACCGCCGACAAGTTCTCCGGCGGCACCCTGAAGCTCAGGGATCCGCAGTGGATGAGCACCTTCAGGCTTTCCCACCAGATGGCCGAGTACTTCCAGTGGGGATCGGTCTTCCTGGCCGGAGACGCAGCCCACGTGCACTCCCCCATCGGCGGCCAGGGCATGAACACCGGGATCCAGGACGCGCTGAACCTCGGCTGGAAGCTCGCCCTGGGTGCACGCGGCCTGGCCAGCGACGAGCTGATTGACAGCTATGACGCCGAGCGTCGTCCGGTAGCGCGGGAGATTGTCGGCTTCACCGACCGTCTCTTCAAACTCGCTACTACCCGCAACAGTGTGAAGAAACTCCCGCGCACCAAACTGCTTCCCGCACTGGCTCCCCTGGCCGCCGCAAGCGAGCGCCTGCGCAGCCGGGCCTTCCGCACCATGTCCCAGCTGGGCATTCACTACCGGGGCAGCGATCTCTCCGAGACCGGCGGGAACCGCCTGCCCGCCGCCCTGGCGTCCGGTCCGCGCCCCGGGGACCGGCTGCCGGACGCCGTCGTGACCTACCAGGAGCGCGAGCGCAGGCTGCAGGATCTGGTGTCCTCCCCCGGTTTCCACGTCCTGCTCACCGGCCCCGGATGGCCTGAAGACACCCCGCAGCAGTTCCATGCCGCGCTTCCGGCCGTTGACGGCCTGCTCAGCGTGCAGCGGCTGGTAGTTGGCAGCCGCCTGACTCCCGGTGGCCCGGGCATCATCCAGGACACCAGCGGGCTGGCCTTTGAACGGCTTGGGCTCTCCGCGCGCCGCCCCGAGATCATCGTGGTGCGCCCCGACGGCTACATCGGATTCCGCTCCTCCGGAACCAACATCAACGGCGCACTGGGCTATCTGGGGCGGCTCACCGGGACAAGCGAAGAGTCTTCACTTCGAACGGCCTGAAGTCCAGGACGTATCCGCGCCCGTCACGGACCGGGTCCTCGCCTGCCGGACGTTCCAGCAAATCGGTGAGGGCAGCGCCCCGGACCTCAAATCCCGGTGCCAGGAACGCAGCGGTGTGCCTGCCCAAGGACTCGTAGAGCCGCAGCACCACATCGCCGCTGCGGTCATCGGCCAGTTTCACGGCCTCTATCAGGACGCCGGCGGGACTCAGTGACGCAACCGGCGGCATCTGTGTGAAGGCGGCCCCGGAGACCTTCCTGGGCGGAAGGTTCAGCCGGTACCCGTCGGCCACGGCATCGGACACGGCAGCATCCGGGCGCAGCGAGAAACGGAACATGTGTTCGCCCTGGTCTGCGCCGGGGTCGGGGAAGAGCGGGGCACGCAGGAGCGAAGCCCGGACCAGCGTTCCGGTGCCGGCGTCCCGGTTCCCGATGCGGGTGATGTCATAGCCGTAGGTTGAATCGTTCGCCAGGGAGATTCCGACTCCGTCCTCCCCCACGTGCACCCAGCGGTGCGCCGGTGTCTCGAAGCGTGCGTGGTCCCAGGAAGTGTTGGCGTGGGTCGGCCGCTGGATGTGGCCGAACTGGATCTCCGAGGCAGCCCGGTCTGCCAGCACCCCCACCGGAAACGCCAGCTTGAGAAGTTTCTGCTTCTCGTGCCAGTCGACGGTAACCGCCAGGTCAACCGACCGTCCGTCCGGACTCAGGCTGATCCGCTCCTGCAGCCGTGATGCTCCGAAAGAGTACGTGGCCGTGAGGCTCCCGTCCCCGCTGTCCATGGAGTCCGGCACCAGGAGGGCCGCGGCGCTCCTCCGGTCTGCCGCGTCGATGTCCCAGGCGTCCCACTGGTTGGGAGTGTCCCGGAAGAGCTGGAACACGTTCGCCGGGTGGCCCGGCAGCACCAGTTCGCGTCCCTGGGCAGTCCGAAGGGACGTCATTACGCCTGAGGGGTCGATGCGCAGGCTCAGATACTCGGAGGAGAGTTCCCAGCCGCCGCCGTCGAGCTCCGCCAACCGGCCCGGCGCGGCAGGCAAGGCAGCAGATGCCCCAAGAGGATCGACACCCTGGAGCGGTATTGGGGCAGCATTGAAGACCAGAGTGCCGTTGCCGTCACCGGCCAGTGCCCGCTGGGCGCGGTCGATGATGGTTTCCAGGCTGGCCTCGGTGCGTTCATAGGCCTGCTCAGCGTCCTGGTACACCCAGGCAATCGAGGACCCCGGCAGGATGTCGTGGAACTGTCCCAGGAGCACCGTCTTCCACGCCTCCTCCAGTTCCTCGTAGGGGTAAGGTGCCGCGGTGCGGACGGCTGAGGTCGCTGCCCAGAGTTCGGCTTCGCGCAGCAGCGACTCGCTGCGCCGGTTTCCGCGCTTGGTCCGGGCCTGCGATGTGTAGGTTCCACGGTGGAACTGCAGGTACATCTCACCGGACCAGACCGGCGGTTCGGCGTAGTCGGCCTCGGCTTCTTCAAAGAAGGTGCGCGGACTGGACAGCTGAACCCGGGGTGATCCTTCCAGCGAGGCCGTGCGGTGCGCTGCAGCCAGCATTTCGCGCGTTGGGCCTCCGCCGCCGTCGCCCCAGCCGTAGGGCACCAGGGAAAGGTTCGTGGCACCCTTGTCCCGAAACTGCCGTTCGGCCCGGGCCAGTTCCTGGCCGGTCAGGGCCGAGTTGTAGGTGTCCACCGGCGGGAAATGCGTGAAAACCCGTGTTCCGTCGATGCCTTCCCACAGGAACGTATGGTGCGGCATCACGTCGGATTCGTTCCAGCTCAGTTTCTGGGTAAGGAACCAGCGGGAACCGGCCGACCGGACGATCTGCGGCAGGGCCCCCGAATACCCGAACGAGTCGGGCAGCCAGGCGTCCAGGGGCTCAACCCCGAAATTCTCCATGAAGAATCGCTTCCCGAAGGTGAACTGCCGCACCAGTGACTCCCCTGAGGGCAGGTTGGTATCCGCCTCCACCCACATACCGCCGGCGGGCACGAACCGCCCCTCTGCGACGCGCTCCGCCACCCGCGCAAAGAGCTGCGGATGGTCCTCCTTGAGCCAGGCGTACTGCTGCGCCGAGGAGGCCGTGAACACGAAGTCCGGGTCCGTCTCCATCAGCGCGAGGACATTGGCGAAGGTCCTCGCGACCTTGCGCCGGGTTTCACGCACGGGCCACAGCCAGGCGCTGTCGATGTGGGCGTGCCCGACGGCGTGCAGGAGGTGGGCGCTGGCCGCCGCCGGCGCCGACAATGCCGGTTCCAAGATGCGCCGGGCGGCCTCAGCGCTGTTGTGCACATCGCCAGGTACGACGGCGTTGGCTGCTTGCTCCAGCGCGCGCAGCAGGTTGTGCCGGCGCGGTGATTCCATGGGAAGCTCGTGCATCAGCCCCCAGAGCACGGCGACGTCCTGCGCGAGGTTCCAGACCTGCCGGTCCAGCAGTGCTGCGTCGGCCCGGCGGAAGAGATAGAGCGGGTCGGTTCCGGCGGTTTCCCTGTCTCCCAGCGGAGTCGGCAGGAAACTGAAGCTGCCGATCACATTGGGCGTGGCGGCAGCTTCGACATAGAGCGTCACCTCGGACCCGGCCGGGCCGGTCAAGGGCACTGCCATGTTGGTGGACTCCAGGGCTTTCAGGACGGTTCCGTCCACCGAGTAAACGAGCCCCTCTGCCTGGAAGCCTGGCATGTCCGTGCTGAATCCCAGGTCGATCACGGCTTCGGCAGTAAATCCGTCCGGAGCTGCCGGGATGGAACCGGTCAGCCTGAGCCACGTCGTCTGCCAGGGCTTTCCCCACGGGCTGCCGGGTGCAAAGGGCCGGTAATCCTGCGCGGCCGCTTCCGCGAAGCTGACCGGCTCGCCGGGACAGTCCCAGGCCTCGGCACGGAGCGGAACGGGCGCGGTCCAGATCGAGGAGGTCAGGCGCTGGGCCAGGAAACGGGCGATGCGGCGTTCGGTGAGTTCGCGGTCCTGGTGCATGCGCCCACTGTGCGCGTCCGCCCCAGGGATTGGTAGGGGGTTAGGCCGTGCCGGGACTGACCAGGGTCCAGATCACGACGGCGGGAGCCGCGTCATCGGGATTGCGCCAGGAGTGCGGCTCCTTGCCCGGGAAGGTCACCGTATCCCCGGCCGACAGGGACATGGTTTCGGTCGTGAAGACCAGGTCCAGCCGTCCTGCGGCCACGTGCAGCACCTCGACGTCACAGTCCACGGAATACAGTTCCGCTTCCCCGGAGCCGCCGGGGACGATTTCCGACCGGATCACCTGGACCCGGCGTTCGGTGCGGGGCGTTACGAGTCTCTCGTTGATGCCGTCCCCGCCCAGGTTGATGCCGGGAGCCTCGGGCCAGCGGACCAGCGTGGTTTCGGGCGGCATAAAGAGGTCGCCGATGGAAATGGACAGCACCTGGCACAACGTCACCAGGGACGCCACGGAGGGCGATGTCAGGTCTCTTTCCACCCGGCTGAGGAAACCCTTGGTCAGGCCGGTTGAGTCGGCCACCTGTTCGATCGTGAGGTGCCTGGCCTGGCGCGCAGCCCTGATCCGGGAACCGATGGCCAACGGAGCGTTGCTGGGTTCAACCGACAAAGCCTTCATGAACGGGAGATCCTTTTTTGCGGATAAGACGGGGCTTTACCCTCGTATTTCGGCCTGATTGACGGCTGCTGGGCTGCGCACTAGCGTACAGGTAAACATAAGTTTCCCCGTACCCCGCCGGTTCGTGACCGGCCCCAGTGCTGCACCGGGTCCGGACGGTTCATCCCCTGCCCGTCCGGCCCCGGTGCTCTGTTAAGGTTCGTTCCCCTGCTGGAGCTCGTCTTCGCGGAGGTCCGCCACTTCGGGCACCTCGGCCGGGTCGCCGGTATCCTCGCCGATCCAGACCTTGATGACTGCCCAGCCGACAGCCGCGATCGGCACCGACAGGATGGCACCGATGATGCCGGCCAGGATGGTCCCGGCTGTCAGCGCCAGCAGGATCACCAGGGCGTGAATGCTGAGGGTCTTGCCCATCACCACCGGCTGGAGGAAGTTCCCCTCAAGCTGGTTCACCGCGATGATCACGATGATGACGATCAAGGCCACGAACGGACCGTTTGCCACCAGCGCGATCAGGGCTGCCAGGACACCTGCCGCTGTGGCACCCACCAGCGGGATGAAGGCGCCGACGAAGACGATCACGGCAAGCGGCAGTGCCAGCGGCACACCGAGGAGGAACAGGGCCGCGCCGATGCAGACAGCGTCTACCGCCGCCACGATGGCGGTCCCCCGCACGTAATTGCCCAGGACCTCCATGGTGCGGGCTCCGGAGAGGTCAGCCTTCCGACGGCTTTCGCCGCTGAACCAGCGCAGGATAAAGGCCCAGATTTTGTCGCCGTCCTTGAGGAAGAAGAACAGCACGACGGCCATGAGGACGAAACCGGTGGCGAAGGAACCTGCCGCCGAAAGTCCGGCCAGGGCTCCGTTGCCTGCCGTTGACGACGTCGCGAAGTCGAGTACCGCGTCCCGTGAGTCCTCGATGACTGAGGAGTCAATGGCCAGGGGGCCGCTCTGGATGAGCTCATAGAGCTCGTCGAAGCCTGCCATTGCCTGGTCCACCAGGGTTCGCCATTCGCTGCGGACTGCGAAGACGATCCCGGTGACCAGTCCGCCGAAGACAGCCAGCAGGAGCAGGAAAGACGTTCCTGTCGCCAGCGCGCCCGGCCAGCCCTTACGGCGAAGCCAGTTCACGAAGGGCGCGATCGCGGCTGCCAGGATCAATGCCAGCAGCACAGGGATGACCACCAGGGTCACCTGTTTCAAGGCGAAGACCGCTACCGCGATCAGGAGGAGGACCAGGAGGACCTGCGCTGAGCGCAGCGCAGCGTGGCCAAGGCCGTCGCTCCAATACCCCTGCTGCCTGCGCGGCTCTGTCGTGTTCGGCCTGGAGCCGGGCTGGCTATCCATGGATTTTCGGGTCCCCCGTCTAGGTTGTGGTTCCGGTGTCTTCGCCGGTTCCTTGAGGCTGAAGCGATTCCCGCACGTGGCGGCGGAGCACCTTGCCGATCAGGGAACGCGGAAGATCCGGGATCTGCACGATCCGGCGCGGCACCTTGTAGGCCGCCAGCTCGGAACGCACGTAGGTCCGCAGTTTGTCCGGGTCGAAATCGGCATCGGGACGGACGACCACGGCAGCCACCACGTCTTCCCCGCCGCCGCGGCGGGTCAGACCCACAACTGCCGCTTCAGCGACCGCGGGGTGGCGCTTCAGGGCCTCTTCCACTTCCGAGGGGGAGACATTGAAGCCGCCGGTGATAATCAGTTCCTTGATCCGGTCCCGGACCGTCACAAAGTCGTCGTCGTCCACCGAGACGATATCACCGGTGCGGAACCAGCCGCCGTCGAGCAGCGCCGCGCGTGTTTCGGCCGGCTTGTTCCAGTATCCCTGGAAGACCTGCGGACCGCGGATCAGCAGTTCGCCGGCTTCGCCGCGGTGCTTTTCCTTGGTGGGGTCCTCCGGATCGACAACCCTGATGTCCGTCAGCGGGAAAGGGACTCCGACGGTGCCGGCTTTCCGGGTCGGCCCCATGGGATTGCCCAGTGCCACGGGCGAGGTCTCGGTCAGGCCGTAGCCCTCGATCAGGTAGCCGCCTGTGGCCTTTTCCCAGGCTTCCACTGTGGCGACGGGCAGGTTCATGGCCCCGGAAATCGCGAAGCGGACGCCCTTGAGGGAGACGCCCTCCTTGGCAGCGCCTTCCACGATCCGGTCGTAAATGGGCGGCACCGCGGGCAGGAACGTCGGCGGGGTCTTCTTGGCAGCCTTCAGCACCAGGTCGACGTCGAACTTCGGGAAAAGGACCAGCTTCGCGCCAATGCTCATCGCGAAGGTCAGGCTCAGCGTCAGGCCGTAGGCGTGGAACATCGGCAGGACGCCGTAAACCGTTTCCTTGCCCTTGCGCAGTCCCGGAATCCACGCCCGTCCCTGGGCCGCATTAGCCATGAGGTTCGCGTGGGTGAGCATGGCACCCTTGGGGTCAGCCGTAGTGCCGGAGGTGTACTGGATCGCGGCAAGGTCCTCGGCCGCCGGACGCGGGTGGCGCCGCGGCAGGGGGCGGTTGTCCAGGAGTTTCTTCCATTCCAGGACAGGCCGTCCGGCGCTCCGCGGTTTCTTGTCCGCGGTCAGGGCACTCCGGCTCCGCCGGGCGGCGGGGATCGGAAGGCTGAGCACCAGCCGCATGGTGCGCGGCATGGCGCTGATCAGGTCCACCGACACGATGGTCCGGACGGGGATGTCTGCGGGAAGTCCCTGGATCCGTTCGACTGCCTTGTCCCAGACGATCGCCACGGTGGCACCGTGATCCTCGAACAGGTGGCGCAGCTCGCGGTCCGTGTACAGCGGATTGTGTTCGACGACGATCGCACCGAGCCGGAGCACCGCGTAGAACGCGACGACGTGCTGGGGGCAATTCGGCAGCACAAGCGCGACCCGGTCCCCGGGACGCACACCCAGCCGCTTCAAACCGGCTGCAGCCTGCCGGATCTGTTCACCCATCTCACGGTAGGAAACAGTGGCACCGAAGAACTGCAGCGCCGGCTTGGAACCGTATTTGCTGACGGATTCCTCCACCATGTCCACCAGGGAACCCGTGGGGAGCACAAGGTCCGTAGGCACTCCTTCGGCATAGTGGCGCATCCAGGGCCTGTTATGTTCGAAAAGTCCTTTGGCAGCTTTGCTCACGGCATCGACTCTATCCGGTTCACAGCCAGGTTCAGGAACCCGGCTTAGGCGGGCATACGCACCAACATCCCCTCCCTTACTGCGCAGCCTTGCGCCGGGTCCTCCGCTAGACTGGGGAACCGAAGGGGAGTAGCTCAGGTTTGTTCCAATTTTAGTTTCGCGGTCGTGCGCAATGAAATCGGCTCAAATCGAGGCCTGTCGACATACTGGCTGCGCAGCAGCCCGGCAGTCCACCGCGGTGCACGGCACCCGGCGAGCGAGACCTTCGGCCAGTTTTTTGACAGCTGGCCGGAGCCCCTTTTCCGCTCCGGCCATGAGCAGGAGCGTAAGTGAGCACCCCACCGACTTCCGGGCCCAGGCCCCCAGACCGCGGCGAACCGTCCGCTGCGGAGCTCCGCCGATGGCGGCAGTATCTGGCTGACGAGAAGGCTGAAGCAGCTACCTACCGCTATCTGGCTGACCGCCGGCAGGGCGAAGAACGGGACATCCTCCTCGCCTTAGCCGACGCTGAACGCCGCCACGAAGAACACTGGCGCCAGCTGCTGGGGCCCGAGGCGGACAAACCGACCCGCCCTTCCCTGCGCAACCGGATGCTGGGCCTGCTGGCCCGCCGCTTCGGTTCCGTCTTCGTCCTGGCCCTTGCCCAGCGCGCCGAGGGCCGCTCGCCCTACAGCGACGATCCCTCTGCCACCAGCGCCATGGCAGCCGACGAGCAGATCCACGAAGAGGTAATCCGGGGCCTGGCGACGCGGGGCCGTATACGCCTGTCCGGTAATTTCCGGGCAGCGGTTTTCGGCGCCAATGACGGTCTGGTCTCTAACCTGGCGCTGGTCATGGCCATTGGCGCCACCGGCGTTTCCAGTACATTCATCCTGTTCAGCGGAATTGCCGGGCTGCTGGCGGGCGCACTGTCGATGGGAGCCGGGGAATACGTCTCCGTCCGTTCCCAGCGCGAGCTGCTGGAAGCTTCCCGTCCCACACAGGTAACCCTGTCGGCGGCGAAGTCGCTGGATATTGACGCCAACGAACTCGTCCTGGTCTACCGTGCCCGCGGGATGAGCCGGGAAGCCGCCGAGCACCGGGCCGCCGAGAGGATGGGGCTCTTCACCTGCGACTGCGATCCGTCGCTTTCCCTTCAGCCGGAAAAGATGGAGGAAGCCGCCGGAGATGACCACGAGTCCGTCGGGACGGGGATCGGAGCGGCCGTGTCCAGTTTCTGTTTCTTCGCCTCGGGCGCCATCATCCCCGTGCTCCCGTACCTGTTCGGCATGGGCGGGCTCTCTGCCGTCGTCCTCTCCTGCACACTGGTGGGAATCGCACTGCTTTTCACCGGCGGCGTCGTGGGACTGCTCTCCGGAGCCTCACCGCTGAAGCGGGGGCTGCGGCAGCTGGCCATCGGCCTGGGCGCTGCCGCGGTCACCTACGCACTCGGCCTGCTGTTCGGCACCGGCCCCGCCTAAGGGAACCGCCCAAGGTAACACCGAGGGGGGGGGGGGGGGGGGGGGGGGGGGGGGGGGGGGGGGGGGGGGGGGGGGGGGGGGGGGG
>NZ_JAXIOO010000023.1:0-60181 GCF_049311065.1 Arthrobacter sp. 7Tela_A1
GGCAGAAACTGCCCGTTAGAGCCGTCTAACGGGATGTTTGGGCCATCTCGCGGGGGTACGGGACGGCGGCACGGGACTGGGAGGATTGCTACCTTGGAACCAGGGCCCGCACACCCCGGCCCCCGGACGACGGTTCAGTACCCGGCACGCGACAAGACTGGCCAAAGGAGCTAGCCATGTCATGGGTTGTCCTCATAGCCTCCGGAATGCTTGAAGCCGTCTGGGCTACAGCACTGGGGAAGTCGAACAACTTCAAGAAACCCCTCCCCACCCTCGTCTTCGCGCTGGCGCTGACCGCCAGCATGGCAGGCCTTGCCTGGGCGATGCTCAGCATCCCGGTGGGCACCGCGTATGCCGTCTGGGTAGGAATCGGCGCCGTGCTCACGGCCGGTTATGCCATAGCCTTCGGCGGCGAGAAAGCCACCGTCATCAAGGTGGTGCTGCTGATGGGAATCGTCGGCTGTGTTGTTGGCCTGAAGCTGGTGGCCTAGCCATGGCCTGGATCATCCTTCTGCTCAGCGCTGTCCTCGAAGCCGTCTGGGCCACTGCCCTGGAGGCTTCCGACGGGTTCACCGTCCTGGCACCGTCGATCATTTTTGCCGTGGCGGCCGCCCTGTCCATGGCCGGCCTGGGCTACGCCATGAAGCACATTCCGATCAGCACCGCCTATGCCGTCTGGACCGGGCTGGGCGCCGTGCTTACGGTCGCCTGGGCCATGTTCACCGGCACGGAGGAACCCGGCGTGCTGAAGGTCCTGTTCCTGGCCGGAATCATCGGCTGCGTGATCGGCCTGAAGTTCGTGGACAAGCCCGAACCGCGGCAGGAGTTCCCGGAGCCCGCCGCCGGGTCACGGGACTGAAGAGCTGCGTGCGGTATCCAGGCAGCGCATCACCAGAGCCGCAGCCACCAGGGCAGCCGAGAATGACAGGCAGGCTTCCGGAGCCAGCCACACGATCTGCGTCAGGGTGACGAAGAATCCGTTCTCGCCGTTGTAGGTGAGCGCACCGAAGTTGGCCATAAACGGGTTGGTGAGGAGCGCAATCAGAATTCCAGCGGCGCCGACGGCGATTCCCGCCCTCAGCGTCTTCGGGGCAAGCAGTGCGCGGCGGTACCGCACGCGAGAGCGGCCTAGCGGTGTGCTGGCTCCGGGAGGCTGCTGCCGGTCTCGATGAAGCGCTGGTGGAAGGCGAGGGACTCGTCGAGCAGGTGCGGGGTGTGCTTGCCGACGCTCTCGCGGCTGGCGCGGTCGAAATAGTCCTGCAGCAGCGGCTGGAAATCCGGGTGGGCGCACTTCTCGATGATCGTCCGGGCACGCTGCTTCGGGGAAAGGCCGCGCAGGTCGGCCAGGCCGCGTTCGGTAATGATGAGCATGGTGTCGTGCTCGGTGTGGTCCACGTGGCTGGCCATCGGCACGATTCCGGAGATCTTCCCGCCCTTGGCCGTGCTCGGGGACATAAACGCGGAGAGGAAGCCGTTGCGGGCAAAGTCTCCCGAACCGCCGATGCCGTTCATCATGGCGGTGCCGCCCACGTGAGTGGAGTTCACGTTGCCGTAGATGTCCGCTTCGATCATGCCGTTCATGGCGATGCAGCCCAGCCGGCGGATCAGTTCGGGGTGGTTGGAGATTTCCTGGGTCCGCAGGATGATCCGCTTGCGGTAGAAGTCGATGTTCGAGTTGAACTCCTCGATGCCGGCCGGGCTCAGCGAGAAGGAGGTGGCCGATGCCACCCGGATCACGCCGTCGCGGATCAGTTCCAGCATGCCGTCCTGGATCACCTCGGTGTACGCGGTGAGTCCCGTGTAACCGGCGCCGGAGAGCCCGGCCAGCACGGCGTTGGCGATGTTGCCGACGCCGGACTGCAGCGGCAGCAGCTTGTTGGTGAGCCGTCCGGCCTTGATCTCGGATTCGAAGAAGTCCAGCAGGTGCCCGGCAATCATCCGGGAGGTCTCGTCCGGCGCAGCGAACGGTGTCATCCTGTCCGGAGCGTCGGTTTCGACGACGGCGATCACCTTGTCCGGGTCCAGGCGCAGGTAGGGCTCACCGATCCGGTCGTCCGGGTTGACCAGCATGATCGGCTTGCGGTGCGGGGGAAGCGCCGTGCCGTAGTAAACGTCGTGCATCCCGTCCATGGCGGCCGGCTGCTGCGCGTTGACCTCGAGGATGATCTTGTCCGCCTGCTCGATCCAGGTCTTGTTGTTGCCCACCGAGGAGGAGGGAATGAGGCTGCCGTCCTCGTTGATTCCGACGACCTCGATGACGGCCAGGTCGATGTGTCCGTAGAACCCAAACCAGGTGTACTGGGCTACGTGCCCGAGGTGGATGTCGATGTACTCGAGTTCACCGTCGTTGATCCGTTTCCGCAGGGTGGGATCCGACTGGTACGGCAGGCGCAGTTCCATGCCGCCGGCCTGGGCGAGCACGCCGTCGAGCTCCGGGGCGGTGGAGGCACCGGTGAGCACCTTGATCTGGAAGTCCTCGCCGCGGGCGTGCGCTTGTTCCATCTGGGCGGCCAGGGCACCCGGCACAGCCTTGGGATAGCCGGCCCCGGTGAAGCCGCTCATCGCCACCGTCATCCCCGGTTTGATCATCGCGGCTGCCTGCTCGGCAGTCATCACAAGTTTGGAGAGTCCCGGGTGGGAAATACGGTCGCGCATAAATGGCCTTTCACAGAACGAATCCATCAACCCTAACCGCAGGTGAGCCGAACCTCACACTCCGCCTCCGGCCCGAAAGCGCGAATGCGGCTCTGAGCTGCGCTTATAAGCGACAGATGCTGGAAAAGCCATACACCGGCCACTCCGATTGACACATCCACATGGGCGAACTTCACTGCTGGAACCACCCACCACTGAGGAGTCCATCCATGAAGATTTCCAAAACCGTTGCCTCCGTTTCACTGGCAGCGCTGCTGGCGTCCGGCGCGGCGGCAGTCCCGGCGCACGCCGTCGGCGAGGGTCCCAATTACGGCGGAAACGAAACCATCAACACCTCCATCCTGCGCACGTATGACGAGATGGTGGCGGAGCTGAAAAAGCAGGACGCCAAGCAGACGGCAATGGAACTGGAAGTCATCGGCCAGTCGGTCAAGGGCAGGGACCTGTACCTGGCGAAGTACATCAGCAACCCGAACAACCCGACCATCCTCTACCTGACGCAGCAGCACGGCAACGAGCAGCTCACCACCGAGGGCGCCCTCGAATTCGTCAAACACCTGGGCACCGGCAAGACCAAGGGAGTGCTCGACGGCGTCAACATCCTGATCGTGCCGATGCTCAACCCGGACGGCGCCATGGGCGACGTCGACTTCCCGCTGGAGGGTTACATCGCCAGCGGCCGCACCCTGACCCGCGCGAACGCCACCGGAACGGACCTGAACCGGGACCATGTGGCAAAGATCCAGCCGGAGACCCAGGCCCTTCACAACAACGTGATGCGCGCCTACGACATTGACTACATGATCGACCTGCACCACCAGGGCACGCAGAGCGAGCGCGACGGCAAGCTGGTCTCCGGCTCGATCCTCTACCCGACGACGCCGAATGCCTCCCCCGAGGTGGTGGAAGGCTCCAAGCAGCTCGGCGCCGTGGTCTTCAACGCGATTGACCCGACCGGCTGGGGGCACCTGGGCCGCTACGTTGGCGGGTCCGCCGAAACCATCAGCCGCAACGGCATCGCCGTGGAATACGGTATCTCCACCCTGCTGTTCGAGATGCGCGGCATGTCGGATAACACCAATCCCTCCGCCGTGCTGGGCCAGAAGAGCAACGGCTACCTGATCAAGCAGACGGTCGCCACCCTGGACGCGACGGCCCGGGCCATAGCGGACCGTTCGATCGAAAGCACCGACACCTCCATTTGGGACACCCTCGCCGAGCAGACCACCCGGCCCAGCGAGTAGCACTCCCGCTGGCGGGCACCGCGCCCGCCAGCGGATCCCTTCCGGCCGCTGAAGTTGGCGCAGGGACTTCCGGGTACGCCTGCAGGAGACGATACTTCTGCACATCATTGCGTTCCAGGCACTGCACGCACCCCCAGGAGCCGATATGTCAGTGGACGACAGAGGAACCTCTATTTTCCGGCGCAAGCCCATCGACGACACCGAAGACGAAGTTTCCGGTTCCAAGCTTTTCAAGAGCCTGGGGCTGTGGCAGCTGACAGCGATCGGCGTCGGCGGCATCATCGGCATCGGCATCTTCACGCTGGCAGGGCTGGTCGCCAACGGAGGGCCCGACGCCGAAGGCGTGGGTCCCGCGGTCCTGATCTCCTTCCTGGTCGCAGGCCTGGCGAGCGCGGCCGCAGCGCTCTCCTACGCAGAGTTCGCCGGCATGGTCCCGCGCGCAGGGTCGGCCTACACCTACGGCTACGTTGCCTTGGGCGAGGTCATCGGCTGGTTCATCGGCTGGGACCTGCTGCTGGAGTACACGGCGATCGTCGCCGTCGTCGCCATTGGCATTTCCGGGTACTTCACGGAGTTCATGGCCGGGATCGGTTTGGATGTCCCGGTCTGGATGCAGGGAACGGGCGACGTCATAGAAGGCGGCCTGGTGAACCTGCCGGCACTGGTGGTGTGCCTGTTCATCACCTTTATCCTGAGCCGCGGCACCAAGACGTTCGGCCGGTTTGAACTGGTGGCGGTGGGATTGAAGGTCCTGCTGATCCTCTTCATCATCGGGCTGGGTATCTTCTTCGTGAACACCGACAACTACACGCCGTTCCTTCCCAACGGTTTCGGCGTGGTGTTCACCGGTGCGGCAACGGTGTTTTTCGCCGTCTTCGGCTATGACGCCATGAGCACCGCCGCGGAAGAGGCGAAAGACGGCAAGAAGCATATGCCCAAGGCCATCCTGCTCTCCCTCGGCGTGGCGATGGTCCTCTACATCCTCGCCACCCTGGTCCTCACGGGAATGCAGAACTACACCGAGATAAGCCCGACGGCGGGATTCGCCTCCGCGTTCCAGAACGTGGGCCTGCCCGTGATCGCCACGGTGATTTCCGCTTTTGCGGTGCTCTCCATCCTGACCGTGATGCTGACCTTCCTGCTCGGCGTCACCCGTGTCTGGTTCTCCATGAGCCGCGACGGGCTGCTGCCGCGGTGGTTCTCCGGGACGGACTCCCGCGGCACCCCGCAGCGGGTCACCTGGATTGCCGGCGGAGTTTCCGCAGTGCTGGCCGGGTTCTTCCCGATCCGGGCGGTCGCGGACCTGACGAACATCGGCATCCTGGCCGCGTTCGTGGTGGTCTGCGTGGCGGTGATCGTGCTGCGGCGCACCCAGCCGGACGCTCCGCGGGAGTTCCGCCTCCCCCTGATGCCCTGGATACCGGCGTTTGGTGTGCTTGCCTCCGGGTTCCTGATGCTGCAGCTGCACTGGGAAACCTGGCTGCGGTTCGGCATCTGGCTGGTGATCGGGCTGATCATCTACTGGTTCTACGGCCGGAAGCATTCACTGCTGAACCCGGACAGCCCGCGTCACTCCCCACGGGATCCCAGCCCCGCCCCGCCGGCCCCTGATCCCGACACCGCCGGCTAGGGTGCCGGCAGCGGCTTCCGTGCCCGGCCGGACGATCCCACCCGGCGGTAGGCGAGGCCAATCCCGACGCAGGCAAGATAGAAGCCGCCGATCGCCAGCCAACCACCCAGGAAACCGCCGGAGAACTCCAGCAGGAGTCCCATGGCCAGCGGACCGGCCGCAAACCCGGCGTACATGCCCAGGGATACGGCGCCGGAGGCTGCTCCGACCCTCTGTTTGGGTACTTCACGGAGCACCCCGGCCATCACCACCACGTTCACGCCCAGGACAGACGCACCGTGGAAGAGCACTCCGGCCCACAGCAGCAGCGGATTCCCGGTCTGCCCCGCAGCTAGCAGCAGTCCTGCACCTCCTATCGCTCCGCCGGCGAGGATGAGCAGAAGCGTGGAGGCCCGGGTTCCCTCGGCCATCCGCCGTCCCCACAACACGCGGGATGCCACGCCCACGACGCCGGCCGCTGCTGCGGCCACTCCGCCCATCACCAGGGAAAAGCCCAGCTCACGCTGTGCGAACAGCGGAAGGTAGACGTTGGTGGCTTGCATCCCCGCACCCGAAAACAGGGCGAAGGCGGCCAGCAGCCACACAGTGGCCGGGAACTTTCGGTCCACCGGTCCGCGCTCGGCCTTGGGTGTGGCCGGCGTCCGGGGTTCGGGCGGAAGCCGGGTCCAGGAATAGGCGAGCAGCAGAGCCAGCACGACGGCGGCACCGGCTGCGGCACCGCGCCAGCCGGCCACCAGGGCGGCGGCGGGGAAGAAAAGGCTGGAGAAGAGCTGGCTGGCCTGCACGCCGGACTGTTTGATGCCCATCCACCCGGGCCTCTTGGCAGGTTCGACGGCGTGGCTGATGACCCGGTTTGTCGTGGGGTTGGAAATCGCCTGGGCCGGGCCCGACAGCAGCACGGCCGCAAGCAGCCAGAGATAGTTTCCCGAGACCGCCATGAGAATCAGGGCGAGGGCGGTGCCGCCAAAAATGATGGCCAGCTGGGACCGGGCCGTGATGCGGTCACTCAGCCTGCCAAGGGACATCGAGGACAGGGCAGCGCTGGCAAAACAGGTGGAGGCAAGCAGTCCGAACTGGGTCTCGCTGATGCCGAGGTCCGCCATGATGAGCGTGCTGGTGGCAGACAGTCCGTAGTTCATCACCGGCCCGGCGCCCATGGCGCAGACCAGCACAAACAACAAACCCGGACCTGACGTGGAGCGCAAAATATTCCCTTCCTGAAACGACACAAACCATTGTTGCTTGTGTTAGCCAGAGTTACGTGCAAAAGGGACTAATATCAGCCATAGGGTCCATCCACCACCGGACCCGCTTAGCTGGGGGAGATCCAAATGGGCAGTGAGTCTCAGGCGAGCGTGCCTTCTGCGCGCCGCCGCTCCGTTATGCTCTTTCGCCGTGCACGAACCGTCCTGGTGGCCGTCGGTGTGTTCTGGCTCTGGATGCTGTTCTTCAGCGCCTCCGCCGTCGCGTCACTCTTCGACCGGCCCTTTTACGCCATGATGGCCCTGTACGCGCTGGGCGCCCTGACACTGATTTCGCTCCTCGTCGCTCCGGTGGCGCTGTCCTACCTGCTGATGAACCGCCCGCCCAAGCCCGCGTCCTCCGCTGCGCGGCCATCGTGGCCCGCACGACTGGCGCTGCTGGCGGGGCTGCTGCGCTCCGGAGCAGCAGCACGTTCGGCTGGACCTAAGCGGTCTGCCGCACCTGAGCGTTCGGGCCGGCCTGCGCAGCCGGCTCCGGGTCCGCGGACCCACGAACCCCACCGCTCCGTCCGCTCCGACCTGGCACCGGTCATCAAAATGATTCCCCGCCGGGTCAAGGACAGCGGCTCTGCCCTTGGCAGCCGCGCCGCCGCCAAGTGGCGGGACCTGGCTTCCTAGCCAGCCGCCCATCCGGCCCCTTCGGCTAAGGCCGTTCCGGGAGTTTCCGCAGGCCCGGCAGGCGGTCCAGGCAGCAATGTCAGTGCCGTCCTCCACAGTGGAGTGCATGAGTCTCACTGCCGGGCCGATGCCTTCCCCGACCCTCCAGCGCCCGCGCGTCTCCCACGCCCCTTACCGGCGCGAGCCGTACGTCCGCTGCCGTGCCGAAGCACTGTCCGCAGACGGCAAAGCCGTCGCCTGGACCCGGACCCATGTGCTCGTGCACTGGATTGACGACGACGGCCAGGCGCACAACCGCTGGGTGCCGGCCGCCGCCGTCGTGCGCATCCTCCGGGACGAGTCCGCCTGGCGTGATCCCTACGATGACTTCGGCTTCTACTATGCGGGCACTTCAGCGCAGCCGGGGACCGCAACCGGTACCCGAAAAGCTTTCACCAACACAATGACCGTGACCAGCAGGGTGGCAATGCCGAACGGGTTCGCCAATGCTGCGGAGTATCCCAAGACGTCGTTTCCGGCAACGGCCGAAAACACCGATCCGCTGCCGTCCTCGCCGAAATCCGGGACGAAAAACCCGAAAGCTCCCGCCAGGACGTAGTTGCCCAGCAGCAGGAGCGAGGTTTTCAGCGGCGCACCGAACGGCCGGCGGGCAGCCGCGTTGACCGTGATTCGTATCGCCGCAGTCAACATCAGAATCGCCAGGACCGGGCCGGCCGTCACGGCGAAAATGGGAACCAGGTGCCCGCTTACCCCGAAGGCCATGCGCCCCGCGGTAATCCACAGCGGAATCACCAGGGCCATGGGAATACTTACGGCGGCCATGACGGCGCAGAGAATGCGGGCGGGGGAAGACAGGGGTTGCATGCTTCAACTTTAGGCTCGCGGTCACGGCCTCGGCGGACGGGATGAGCACGGCAGCAAGGAAGTCATCTTCAGGGATGATGTGGCCCCTGGTGCGGCTCCCTAGGATGAAGTGCGTACGGGCCCGGTCCGGGAGATCGCCGTCATTCGATGCCGCCGTCATTCGACACCAACTGAAAGCGTCCGGTACCACCATGTCCGTCGAGGTCCTCATGTGGATTCCAGCAGCCGCGCTGCTGCTCCTGCTCATCCTGACCCTGACGACCGGCGCGCTGATCAGCCTGTGGCACACCGACGGGATCGCGGGGGCCAGGAGAGCCTTCTGGGGCGCCGGGATCCTGCTGGTCCCGGTTGCAGGAGCGCTGGCCTGGCTTGCCGTACTCCACCGCAGCAGCAAGGGCGGTCTCCCCGAGCCCGCCGGCTCACAGGAGCCCGCGGAAAGCGGCTAGGGAGCCGAAGTTCCGGTGAGCTGGGCAACGAATCACTGAGGTGTTACCCACTCCTGAGGAATAGTCTTAGGCGACCCGAACTCGCGGTGCTACGTTGGCAATATGCTCGATAAGGCAGCGACCGCCGATGCTGCGGCCACCCCCGTCGCCGCAAGGAAAGGCCCCCGCCTCCCCTGGCTGCTCGGCCCCGCACTGGTAGCCGGCGTCGCCTATCTGGATCCCGGCAATGTAGCCAGCAACATGACTGCCGGAGCCCGTTTTGGCTATCTGCTCGTCTGGGTGGTGATCGCCGGAAACATCATGGCCTGGCTCGTGCAGTACCTCTCGGCCAAGCTGGGCCTGGCTACCGGACGCAGCCTGCCCGAGCTGGTGGGGATCCGCCTGAAGTCCACCACCGGCCGGCGGCTGTACTGGCTGCAGGCCGAACTCGTGGCCATGGCAACCGACGTCGCGGAGGTGATCGGCGGCGCCGTCGCGCTGTGGCTCCTCTTCGACCTGCCGCTGCTGCTGGGCGGGCTGATCACGGGCGCCGTATCGATGACTGTCCTGGCGCTGCAGGGCAGCGGCAGGCACCGCAGCTTTGAGTACGTGATCGTTTCCATGATGGCGATCATTGCCATCGGGTTCACCGCCGGAGTCTTCATCGCCCCGCCGGACCCGGGCGCCGTCGCAGCGGGCCTGCTGCCCCGGTTTGAGGGTTCAGAGTCTGTGCTCCTCGCGGCATCAATCCTCGGCGCCACTGTCATGCCGCATGCCATTTACGCCCACTCCGCCCTGACGCGGGACCGTTTTCCGGATCGGACCCAGGGCATGACCACGACGACGCTGATCCGTGCCACCCGCTGGGACGTCACGATCGCCCTGGCCGTAGCCGGAACAGTGAACCTTGCCATCCTGCTTCTGGCCGCCACCTCGCTGCAGGGCGTGGACGGGACTGACACACTCGATGGTGCCCATGCGGCCATCGAGACCGCACTTGGCGGGGGCATCGCGTTCCTCTTCGCGATCGGCCTGCTGGCCTCCGGCCTGGCGTCGACCTCCGTCGGCGCCTACGCCGGTGCCGAGATCATGCAGGGCCTGCTGCGCATCCGCATTCCGATGCTGCTGCGTCGCCTCATCACGCTCCTGCCGGCCCTGGCCATCCTCGCGGCCGGTATCGATCCAACATGGGCGCTGGTACTGAGCCAGGTGGTGCTCTCCTTCGGCATTCCGTTTGCCCTGGTGCCCCTGCTCTGGCTCACGTCCCGCGCGGACCTGATGGGCGAACACCGCAACCGGTGGTGGACCACCGTCCTGGGCGCCGTCGTCGTTGGCCTGCTCATCACCCTGAACGTTGCGCTGCTGTTCCTGACGTTCACCGGAGCCGGTTAGCTTTCAGTTGCGGCCAGTGGCGGGGGGCTTCAGGCACCGAAAAGCCGCTCCGCTAGGCCCGGACCCGGCCCCGGATCCGAATTGCCGCCACCAGCGTGAACACCACGGTCATGGCAACCAGCACAAAGATCACGTAGCCGGTGCCCACCTGCCAGTCCCCCACCTGTGCCGTAATGCCAAAGACGCTCTGCAGCTCCTCAATGGCCGCGGGCTGGTCGCCGGTCATGGCAGGAAGCGTCTCCGCGGTCATCTCCTGGCGGACCAGCATGGAGGACTGCAGGAACGGCAGTGCGCTCACGAATTCGCGCACTCCCTCCGGAAAGTTGCCCACCGGGATGTAGGAGCCGGCGATGAAACCCAGCACGGTTCCCACGATCGTGGACAGGGCCGAATAGGCACCGGCGGTTCGAATGAAGGAGACCGCAAAGGCGCTCAGGGCGGAGAACGCGAAGCAGGCCAGCGCCAGGTAGCCGCAGATCTTCAGCAGGGGCACAAAGGCGATGGTGACGCCGCTGACCACGAACAGGTAGGCCAGGCTCACCACCAGCACCAGCGCAGTCATGATCATCGAAATCATCACCGCGGAGAGCAGGTAGCCCAGGATCAGCCTCTCCCGACGGATCGGCGAGACGAGGAAGTCCTGGAAGCGGCCGGAGCCTGAGTCCTCCACGAACACCACCATGGCGCCCAGCGCCGTCGTAATGGTGGTGATGCCAAGGATCCCGGCGAACATCCAGCTGTCCACGAACCCGCGGATCTCGTCCTCGGTGGCCTGCGGAAAGGACTCGCCCAGTCCTTCGGTCTGCAGGTTGCCGAGGAACAGTGTGTAGAGCAGGAAGACGACCAGCGCGGAGACCAGGGAGAAGAACACGCCCAGCCGGTCGCGGAAGAAGAGCCGCAGGTTCCGGGTGGTGATGTCCAGGACGACGTTCATCGTTGGGTTCCTTCCGGTACTGCGGTGTCTGCCGGGACTTCCCTGCCGGTCAGGGCCAGGAACACGTCGTCCATGGTGCCGTGGCGGAACTCGAAATCCAGGACGTCTTCGCCGTGCCGTTCCAGGATGCGCCGGGCCGTGTCTGCGGTCTCGACGCCGATGCGCACCGCCCCGCTGTCCCCGTCCTTGAGCTGCCCGCCCAGTTCCAGGACCAGGGCGTCGAGCCTGGGACGGTTGCGGGTGGTTACCGTGAGAATGCTGCTGGAGTACTTCGACCGCAGCTGGGCCGGGGTGCCGTCTGCGATGATCCTGCCGGCGTCGATGATGCAGACCCGGTCCGCTTCCTCGGTTTCCTCCATGTAGTGCGTGGTGAGGAAGACCGTCAGCCCGTGCGCGTCGCGCAGATCGTGGATGGTTTTCCAGACGATCGCCCGGCTGGCCGGGTCCAGGCCCGCCGTGGGCTCGTCCAGGAAGATGATCGGCGGCGCGTGCAGCAAGGCCCGGGCAATGTCCACCCGGCGGCGCTGTCCGCCCGAATAGGTCCCGTACCGGCGGTCAATGAACTCCCCCAGCTGAACGAGTTCCGCCAGTTCGTTGATCCGAGCCTCGTTCTTTGCTGTGTCCGGGGAATAGAAGCGCGCGCGGACGCGAAGGTTCTCGCGTCCGGTGAGCAGCGGGTCCAGGACAGAGTCCTGGAAAACGACACCTATGTCCCGCCGCACGCGGTCCCCGGCCGTGCGCACGTTGTGCCCGGAGACCTCCGCCGATCCGGTATCAAAGGGGTTGACCGTGGTCAGGCATCCGATGGTGGTGGACTTTCCCGCCCCGTTGGTGCCCAGGAACGCGAAGACGCTGCCGGCTTCCACCTCGAAACTGATGTCGTCGACGGCGGTCTTCGGTCCGTACTTTTTCGTCAGGCCCCGTACCGAGATGGCAGGCTGGTTCGCCGTCAACGTGCTCCTTTTGAAAGTGGGCCGCCGCAATCCCGGCGGCCGGGAGCAGCAGAAAGCCCCCTGGTCGGAAACACTATCCGACCAGGGGGCCCTGCGTCCTGATGTGGAGCTTTTGAATCCAGCGGGCTGGGCTACGGGGCAGCACCGGGGCTGGGCGTCACGGCTCCCCCTGCTTCAGCCTCCGGGGATTCGGGAGCTGTCGGTTCGACAGCCGGCTGCGACGGTGCTGCCGGGGGCGTGGGTGTCTCCTTCGTTGGACGCGGCACGGCAGTAGCAGACGGCTTCGGGGCAGTCTCTTCCTCTTCCGACTCTTCCGCCTCATCCGACTCGGAGGGGGTCGGGCTGGGGTTGGGGTTCATCAGCAGGTTGCCTGGCGGGTCGGCGAACGGTTCGCCGGGGTACAGGCTGCCAGCCTGCTGCATGAACCTTGCCCAGGACGGTGCCGCGATCAGCGAGCCGTCAATTTCCGGGTAGAGGCGTCCGCCGATCTCCAGGCCGGACAGGGATTCGTTGCCGGCCTTCCAGTTGCCGATCCAGCTGGCCGTGGCCATGCCGGAGTTGTAGCCGATGAACCAGGTCTGGGAGCGGGAGTCGTTGGTTCCGGTCTTGCCGGCCATCGGCTGAAAGCCGTAGTTCAGGAGGGAGCCGGAACCGGACTTCATGACTTCCTGCGTCGCATAGTTCACGCCGCGTGCGGTTTCCTTGCTGATGACCTGCTCGCACTCGGGTTCGGGGACTTCATAGGTCTTGCCGCGCGCATCGGTGACTTCCACCAGCGCGCGGGGTTCGCACACGTTGCCCTCTGCCGCGAAGCCGGCGAAGGCCTGGGCCATCGCCATTGGGGACACGTCCTCGACACCGCCGATGAGGGCGGAGGGCTTCACTGAAAGCGGCTCTTCCTGACCGGAGGCGCTCTTGCCGTTGTGGACGCCCATCGATTCGGCTATCTCCATGATGCGGCACAGGTCCAGCTGCTTGGCGGTGGAGAAGGTGATGGTGTTCAGGGACTGCGCCAGCCCGTGGAGCACGGTGGCGTCCCCGTAGTTGGTGTCGCCGTAGTTCTGCGGAGTCCAGCCGTTGGCTGCGCCTTCCACGTAGGCGCCGCCGTCGAGGCAGCTGGCCGTCCAGCGGTCGCCCATCGGGTAGGTCTTCTTGCGGCCGTCCAGCTGCGTCCCGAGTGACTTGCCCGCATCCACCCAGGCGGCCACGGTAAACGGTTTGAACGTTGACCCGGGCTGGAATCCTCCGATGCCGCCCAGGCTCTTGGAGGGGTCGCCGTCCTGGTACTGGTCGACGTTGAAGTTCAGCATCGAGTCGCCCGCGTTCTCACCCGGGATGAAGCGGGTGTTCTGGGCCATGGAGAGGATGTTGCCGGTACCGGGCTGCAGGCTGATCATCGAGTGCCCCACCTGGCCGGCCGTGGTGTCCGGGTTGGCGGTTTCGTTGACGGCATCCTGGGCGGCCTGCTGGACAGCGGGGTCCAGCGTGGTCTTGATCGTCAGGCCGGAACGGTACAGCACGGAACTGCGTTCCTCCGGGGTGTCCCCGAACTCTTCGCTGTTCAGGACCAGGTGTTCCACGTAAGAGCAGAAGTACGGCGCCTGTTCGGCGGCTACGCAACCGTTCAGCGTCGGGGTGATGTTGAGGTCCATCCCGGTGGCGACCGCGGCATCGTACTGTGCCTGGTCGATCTTGCCGTGTTCCAGCATGGTGCCCAACACGAGATTCCGGCGTTCCAGCGCCGCCTCAGGGTATACCAGGGGATCATAGGCGCTCGGACCCTTGACCAAGCCTGCGAGCAGGGCGCTCTGCTCGATGTTCAGGTCCTTGGCATCGACGTTGAACAGATACTTGGCTGCGGCTTGAACGCCGTAGGTGTCACCGGTGAAGGAGACAATGTTCAAATATCCCTCAAGGATCTCTTCCTTGCTCATCTCGTTTTCCACGGCGATGGCCAGGCGCACTTCGCGGACCTTGTCCGATACGTTCTTGCTGCCGTTGAGGACCGCTTCTTCCCCGCGTTCCCTGGCCCCGTTGGCCAGCACGTTAGTGACAAACTGCTGCGTGATGGTCGAGGCTCCGCGTTTCGTTCCGGAGGACACGTTGCTGGCAATGGCGCCAAAAATACCCTGCACGTCTACGCCGCCGTGCTCGTAGTAGCGGTAGTCCTCAACGGAGAGCAGCGCATCAACCATGTGCGGAGAGATCTGGTCGAGGGTCACCGGCTGGCGGTTCTCCTCATACAGGGTGGCGATCAGCGAATCGTCAGACGCGAGGATCCGGGTGGGCTGGGCCAACGTGGCACGCTCCAGGTCCGCGGGCAGTCCGTCGAAGAACGTGATCGAGGCCGAAGCAGCGGATCCGGCACCTGCCGCCATGGGAACGAACAGCCCTGCGGTCAGCACACCGCAGAGCACGCTGACTCCCAAAAAGGTGAGCAGACGTCCGAAGGTGGTTGCCGTGGTGAACACGGGAGGTTTACGTGCAGCCATGATATGGGAGCATAACCCAGCATCCTAGGAATACCTCGCTGATTGCGGCCCGGGTACTGGACGGTAACGTTGCGCTTGAGCGCTTGTGGAGGATAATTCGGCACCGGCAGGCGTGACGGGTCTCATGTTTTCCAGTGCCCTTTTTCAGGCATTGGACCCTGCTAGGAACTAATCTTCAGCACCCCATCCCCGCGGCGGTCTGCCACTGCTAGACTCCTGCACACTGGATGCCCGGAACACCCCGGCCGAGGAGAATCATGGCTCGATTACTCCACGATCTGCGCCGCCTGCGGAAGTCCGCGGGCGGGCGGCTCAGGACACCGCCGCCAACGCGCGGCAACCATGAAGAAATCCACGCACGGCTCAGTACTGCCATGAGTTCCGCCCAGGCCACGGGCCGGATGCTGGACGAGCAGGAACGCGTAGCCACCGAGGCAGCAGCGCACTTCGCCTCCGTGGCCGAGGCCTACCGGCTGCGCCACGAAGCAGTGGAGTCAGTCATGACCGGAACCCCGGAGCCATCTGCCTCCGCCCTCACCCTCGCCGGAACGGCCCGCCGGATGCACAGCCTCGCGCACGACAGGCGGGAACTCGCTGCATCACATCTGGACGACGTGCGTTCCCGCAGGGAACGGGTCCATGAGCTGATTTCGGATCTGGTCAAGGCACAGGCCCAGCTCCGGCTCGCCGTCACTGTTGAACAGAGCAGGGCAAGGCTGGACGGATTGGGCGGACCTCCCGCGGCGCTCCGCGGACCCTCCACATCATTCGATGACGAACTCCGTGAAGCCACCCGGCTGGCGCGGGAAGCAGAAGCCCTGGCAGAACTGAAAGGCGGATGGGCATGAGTTCAGAGTCCAGCGTTCGTGTAGGTGTTCCATTCACCCCGCCCCGCTCGTATTCCGAAAAGGCCGTCAGCCGCATGGTTTTTGTGGCTGCGGCCTTCGTCATTTTTGGCGGCTTCAACGTGATCGCCGTCCTGCTCGCCGCCTTGCTGATTGTCTACCCGCTGCTCATCGTGCGGGAGCGGCTGATACTTCGCCCCCGCCGGGAAGAAACCGAAACAGCGGCACTGAACGACGCCGTCGCACAGTATTTCCCTGACGCGCCGAAGGTGCAGCGCGAGCAGTGGCGGGCCCTGATGACCGCCCGGAAGGGCAAGGCGTTCCGCTTCCGGGACGACGTCGGCGGCGAACTTCGCATGGTCCGGACCGGCCGTGCCGCCCTTGCCGGGCACGCTGCCATGGCCGGCCAGCCGATGCGGCCGCACAGCGCCAGGCGCACCGAGATCGAAGTGACCTGCCGCTACGGGGATGTAGGCCTGGCAGATTTCGATACCGTCATGACGGCTTCGGGCCGCGACCCCAACATTGCCCGGGCGATCGCCGAAGTCCGCCGCGGTTACCGGCAGGGGCGGGAGTCGGCTTAGTCCGGCCTGTGGGGCGGACCTTTTGTGGTGTGTGGAGCTTAGGGGAATCGAACCCCTGACCTTTTCATTGCGAACGAAACGCTCTACCAACTGAGCTAAAGCCCCGGGACCTGCATCGTGCCGGATAACCGGCCTTGTCAGGCTACGCCGATTCTAGGCACGCGAACAGTCCGCGGGCAAAATGCCGGCGTCCGGTTGAGGTCCCGCCGGTCACGTGGCTAGGCTCGCACAACGCACGGCCGGGTTCCGCCGCGTTCCCGGCTGCCTTTTTCTCGAACACCCAAGGAGCAGAAGATGAGCCTGATCAAAGACATGCTGACTTCCCACCCGGCCGGGAACTCGAACGTAGACATGGATGCACTGGCTGCCTGCGTCGAAGCCTGTTTTGACTGCGTCCAGACCTGCACAGCCTGTGCCGATGCCTGCCTGAGCGAGGACATGCTCGGCGACATGGTCAGCTGCATCCGGGCCGACCTGGACTGTGCAGAAATCTGTTCGGCCACCGGCCGGGTCCTGGCCCGTGCCGGCATGGGCTATGCCTCGGCTGCGGACCTCGTCCGGGCCTGCGCCGCTGCCTGCCGCCGCTGCGCGGAGGAGTGCGAGCAGCATGCGTCCGCCCATGACCACTGCCGCATCTGTGCCGAGGCCTGCCACCGCTGCGCCGCCGCCTGCGATGCCCTGCTCCTGACGATTGGCTCCTAGCTGGCGTTTGGTGTGGTGCCGGCTGGTCCGCCAGGAAGCTCCTTCCGGCGGATGGCACGGCGGCTGGGGCCAGGACGGCGGGCGGCCTTGGCCTGGGACCAACCGGCCGAGAGTTCATTCTTTGCCTGAAAGGTGTACTGCCCTGAGGACCTCCCTATGCCAAAACAGCTCTTCCGTGAGCTTCCCCAGCCCTCGTTACCCCTGTAACCCTGTGTGACCCCATTGGCCACTCCCGTAACGAGGTGTGGGAAACCACGCAGCGCCGACCCGGGATTCGCTGCATTTTGTCGGAAATGCTGCATCTTGGGACTGGGTTCGCTGCACTGTGGGAAAAAACCACCGACCTGGGACAAGATTTACTGCAGTTTGGGAAAAACTCGTCGCGGAGGGAGTTTCCGCGTACTGCGCCACGCAGCATTTTCCCTACACGGCCGAAAAGTCCCGGAACGCAGCAAAACCAGCGGGATGCCAAGGGGTCCGGGGGCACAACGCCTCCGGTTGAGGTCCCGGGCGCCGGCGGGCGCCGGGTCCCGGACCGGCGGGCGCCGGGTGCCACCGACGGGCCCGCCCGGCGGTGGCAGAGTGGATCCGGCAAGGCAAGAACGCCCCGGGCTGCGGCGCAGCGGGACCCGCACCCGCACCCCAACCCGCACCCGCACCCGCACCCGCACCCTACGCCTAACCCCGCGAGCGCAGCACCCGCCCGATAATCCAGACAATCGGCGTGGCCACGGCCAGCAGGGCGATCGGGTTTGGCCGGAACACCGCTGGACCGCCGTCACGCCCGGCATACACCCCGAGCGGCAGCACCAGGCCCCCGCCGCCTCCGCCGCCGTCGCCGTCGGCATCTCCCCCGCCGCCGAACCCGGCCTGTACCAGCGCCACCGGCACCAGCGTCTCCCCTCCCACCTGCACCGGCTCGCCGTAGGCCCGCTGGACGGACATCGAACGGAAGGATTCGGCCAGTTTCTCGACCACATTCATGAGTTACCGCCGCCCGAAGCCAGCATCCCGCGGATGTACGCAGCTTGTCCGGCGTGCTCCAGGCAGTCCGCCAGCGAGCTGACCAGCCGGACACCCAGGGTGACGGGCGGATCCCAGGACGTATCCACCACGCGGTCCAGGTCGGACGGGCCAAGCCCCGAGACAAACGCGATGGTCCGGGCGCTGACGGCGTCGTAATATCCCTGGAGCACCTCGCCGGACTGCACCCGGACCTTGGCAACTTCCTCGGAGGTGTGCCCGTATCCGGTGTCCTCGACCGCGAGCGGAAGGCCCACACGATCCGCCCAGCCGTCAGCGGTCCACACCTGCTGGTGCCCCGCGACGTCGGCGACCTGGGCATCCTCAACCCTGGCCAGGTGCCAGATGAGCCAGGCAATCGAGTTGCCGTCGGGGTACGGCCGGTGGTTCAGCTGCTCCGCGTCCAGCCCGGTGAGCACCCGGCTCACGGTCTGGGGCAGCCGCCCAAAGGCGTCAACTAGCAGGTCGCTGGCTTCCATAAGGTCTCCCAGGTGATTGACGGATCACGACGGCGTCGCCGCCGCAGGTGGGTCTGCCCGCCATCGTGCCACCCGGCGCAGCCTGCCGAAAGGGGAAGGGTGCGACGGCTTCTGTGCGGCAGCCCGAAAGAAAAGGCCGGTGCCCGGTTACAGGCGATGGCCCCGGTCCTACACTGGCCGAATGGAGTGGATCGATGAACGTCCCGCCTGGCTTCCGCCCATCCCTCCTCCGCATCGGGGCCGGGCCCGGATCGTGGCGGGGATGCTGCTGGTTTCCGGCGTAATGCTCGCCGTCCTGGTCACTGCTTTTCTGGGCGGGACCATCTCCATGTATCTCTGGTGGCCGCTGGCTGGCGGCCTGTTCCTCCTCGGATCCGGGCTGCTGAGCCGGCGCAGGTACCCCTAAACCCAGCACAACCAGAAAGTTCGGCGTCCCGAACTTGTTTTACACGCCCTGCCGAAGTTATGTTTTCAGGCATGAAGACGACGACGTTTCCGCCCCGGCTGCGACGCCTGGCCACCGCCGCTGCCCTCCTGATCGTCCTCTCAGCCTGTTCCGGTTCCGCCGACGCTGATGGCAGCGGCGACAGCAGTGCTGCCGGCACGGAAGACAAACCGGTGGTCCTGACCACTTTCACCGTGCTCGCAGACCTGGCATCGAACGTGGCAGGGGAACACCTGAGCGTCGAGTCGATCACGAAGGCGGGCGCAGAAATCCACGGCTACGAGCCGACCCCGGGCGACATCCGCCGTGCCTCCAACGCCGACCTCATCCTGGACAACGGCATGTTCCTGGAAGCCTGGTTCGAGCAGTTCACCGCTGACCTGGACGTTCCCCGCGTCATGGTCAGCGAGGGCGTGGAGCCAATCAACATCGCCGAGGACGCCTACGAAGGGCTGCCGAATCCGCATGCCTGGATGTCCCCGCTCAACGCGCAGGCCTACGTGGACAACATGGCCGATGCCTTCGCTGAGCTCGACCCGGAGAACGCCGGCGCTTTCCGGGCCAATGCCGCGGCCTACAAGGAAGAACTCCAGGACGTCCACGACCAGCTGGTGGCCGGGCTCGGGGCGCTGCCGGAAAACCAGCGTGCGCTGGTCACCTGCGAGGGTGCGTTCTCCTATCTGGCGCGCGACGCCGGACTCACCGAGCGCTACATCTGGGCCGTCAATGCCGAACAGCAGGCCACCCCGCAGCAGATCACAGCGACGATCGAATTCGTCAAGGAAAACAATGTCCCGGCAGTCTTCTGCGAGTCCACGGTCTCCGACGCTCCCCTGCAGCAGGTCGTCGAAGCCACGGACACGGAGTTCGGCGGCGTGCTCTATGTCGATTCCCTCTCCGAACAAGGCGGCCCCGTGCCCACGTACCTCGACCTGATCCGCCACGACGCCGAGACCATTCTCGCGGGCCTGACGGGGGCAGACGCACAATGAGCACCTGGGCCCTGGAACTGGACTCGGTGACGGTCAGGTACGACGACGTCACGGCCCTCGACGAGGTCAGCCTCGCGGTTGCGCCGGGGCGGGTCTGCGGTCTGATCGGCATGAACGGTTCCGGCAAGTCGACCCTCTTCAAGTCCCTGATGGGCCTTGTGAAGCCGGTGTCCGGAACGGTCCGGATCAGCGGGATGTCTCCCGCCCAGGCCCGCAAATCCGGGCTGGTGGCCTACGTTCCGCAGAGCGAGGACGTCGACTGGTCCTTTCCGCTCAGCGTGCGGGACGTGGTGATGACCGGCCGCTACGGCCATATGGGCCCCACCCGCCGTCCGCGTCCGGCGGACCGTGACGCAGTTTCCCAGGCACTGGAACGCGTGGAGCTTACTGACGTGGCGGACCGGCAGATCGGCAGGCTCTCCGGCGGGCAGAAGAAACGCGCCTTCGTAGCCCGCGGCATCGCCCAGGGCGCGTCGGTGATGCTGCTCGATGAGCCGTTCGCCGGCGTCGACAAGCATTCCGAGGGAACCATTACCGCCCTGCTCCGGCAGCAAGCCGCCGACGGGCGGACCATCCTCATTTCCACCCACGACCTCCAGGCCCTCCCCCAGCTCGCTGACGAGGCAGCCCTGCTGATGCGGCGCGTCCTGGCGCACGGCAGCCCGCAGGAAGTGCTGCGCCCCGAACAGCTGGCGCGCGCCTTTGGGCTGGACGTGCCCGACGCTGCCGGCCTCCCGGAAGGCGCCCGGCCATGATCGAACTGCTCACCGAACCCCTCGCCTACGACTTCATGGTCCGCGCTCTGGCCACCGCCGTCATTGCCTCGGTGGCCTGCGGCGTCCTGTCCTGCTGGCTCGTCCTGATCGGCTGGTCGCTGATGGGCGACGCCGTCTCCCATGCCGTACTGCCCGGCGTCGTCCTCGCGTATCTGGTGGGAGCGCCCTTCGCCCTGGGGGCGGTGGTTTTCGGGTTCCTGGCTGTTGGGCTGATCGGTCTGGTCCGGGACACCAGCCGGGTGAAGGAGGACGCGGCGATCGGAATCGTGTTCACCACTCTGTTCGCCGCCGGCCTCGTGCTGATCTCCGTGACCCCCAGCCACACGGACCTGAACCACATCATCTTCGGCAACCTGCTCGGCGTCAGCTCCGCGGACCTGCTGCAGGTCGCTGTCCTCGCCGCGCTGACCCTGGGCGTCCTGCTCTTCAAGCGGCGCGATTTCACCCTCTACGCCTTCGACCGGACCCATGCCCACGCCGTCGGACTCAATCCCCGGCTGCTCGGAGCGGCACTGCTGGGGCTGCTGGCTCTGACCGCCGTCGTCGCGCTTCAGGCAGTGGGTGTGATCCTGGTGGTGGCCATGCTGATCATCCCCGGCGCCGCGGCGTACCTGCTGACCGACAGGTTTTCCGCCATGCTCTGGATCGCCCCCGCGCTTGCGGCGGGCTGTGCTGTCTCGGGCGTCTACGCGAGCTACTACCTGGACACTGCCACCGGGCCCATGGTGGTGCTCGCCCAGGGCACCGTCTTTACCCTGGCCTACCTTTTCAGCCCACGTCAGGGCGTTCTTGGACGCGGACTTGCCGCACGCCGCCAGGTCCGCGCCGCACGGCAAACGCCTATGATTGGCGCATGACTTCTGCTGCGTCGCCGGGTTCCGGATCCCAGTCCCAGACCCTCTCACGCGGCATCCAGGCGCTGGAACTGCTGGCTGAAGCCGAAACTCCGCTGAGCATTGCCGAGTTGTCGGTGGGCCTGGGCGTGCACCGCTCCATCGCCTACCGGATCCTGCGGACGCTGGAAGCGCATTCGCTCGTGATGCGCGACGACGCCGGCCGGGTTTCGGCTGCGCCCGGACTCGCCGCGCTGGCCCGGGGTGTGTCCCGCGACCTGCAGTCCGCCGCGCTGCCTGAGCTGACCCTCCTGGCGAACGAACTGTCCATGACCGCATTCATCGCGGTGTGGGACCAGCACGACTGCGTCACCCTGGTCACCGTTGAACCCCGGCACAGCCGCACCGCCCTGATCCAGCGTCCGGGCACCCGGCATTCGTTCACGGCCGGTGCGCCGGGGATTGCCATCCAGTCCGCTGTGTCCGAGGAGCACTGGAACCGGCTCGCCCCCGGGCAGCCGTACCGAGACGAAGCCCGGCTTGCCCGCCAGCGCGGCTACGCGACCAGCCACGGCGAAGTCATCGAGGGGGTCGGCTCCGTCGCGGTTCCGGTCCAGGTGCCCGGCCAGCTGCCGGCGTCGCTGTCCGTGGTGTATTTCGGTCCCGGCAAGGATGAGGCCGGCATCGGCGCGCGGCTCATTGAAAGCGTTCGCCAGATCGAAGCGCAGCTGCACTAGGGCCCGCGTTCCGGCGGCACGTCCGGAGCCGGCGCGGTTAGGCAAGGTTTCTCTTGCTGGCAACCGGCGCCGAAGGAGCCTAAAACGAAGATATGGCCCTTAACCGCGTGTCCTTTCAGAAGGCAGTCCGGACCTATCCGGTGGTGGCTGCGACCGTAGTGGTGCTCGCCGTCGTCCTGCTGCTGTGGGGGACCGGCGCCGCAGGTCCCGCCCGGTGGATCGCCAGCCTCTACACCCTCGGAATGGTGACGGTGACCGGCGCCGGGATGGTCCGCGACATCAGGCGCGGCCACTACGGCCTGGATATCCTGGCCGTCATCGCCATGCTCGCCACCGTGGCCGTGGGCGAGTACATCGCGTCGCTGATCATCGTCCTGATGCTCTCCGGCGGAGAGGCGCTGGAGGACTACGCTGCCGGGCGGGCCAAGGGAGAACTCGATGCCCTGCTGGACCGCGCGCCGCAGATCGCACACCGGCTGCCCGACGACGCCGACACCGGCGGAACACCGAAGCCGGGGCGCACCGAGCTGGCTGAGGACCTTCCCGCCACAGAGGTGGCGGTGGGCGACATCCTGCTCGTCAAGCCCTCCGAAGTGGTCCCCGTTGACGGTGTGCTGCTCTCAGCCTCCGCGTCCTTCGACGAATCATCCCTGACCGGTGAGTCCATTCCGGTTGCCCGCACCGCGGGAGAGGCGGTGATGAGCGGTTCGGTCAACGGCACGCAGGCGGTCCGAATCCGGGCCACCGCGACGACGGCGGACAGCCAGTACCAGCGCATCGTCGCCCTGGTCCGGGACGCGGCGGCGTCCAAGGCTCCCGTGGTTCGGCTCGCGGACCGGTTCGCGATTCCCTTCACCCTTGTCTCCCTGCTGATCGCGGGGATTGCCTGGGCGGTTTCCGGGAACCCGGTGCGGTTCGCTGAAGTGCTGGTCCTGGCCACGCCCTGTCCGCTGCTGATCGCCGCACCCGTCGCCTTCATGGGCGGCATGAGCCGTTCGGCCCGGCACGGCATCATCGTCAAGGGCGGCGCCACACTGGAGCAGCTGGCCACCGCCAGGACCGCGGCCTTCGACAAGACCGGCACCCTGACGTACGGCCGCCCGGAACTGGTGTCCGTGAATCCGCAGCCGGGTTTCAACGAGAATGAGCTTCTGGGGCTCGCTGCGTCTGCGGAACAGTATTCCTCCCACGTCCTGGCCGCCTCCGTGCTGGCCGCAGCGGAGGAGCGCGGCCTGCCCGTTTCCCCGGCAGACACCGCGCAGGAAGTGGCAACCAACGGCGTCGAGGCCCTCATTCACGGCCAAACCGTCCGGGTGGGCAAACGCCGGTTTATTGAGGAAGTGGACCCGTCTGCCGGAAGCGTGGACCTCTCCCCCGGCCAGATGGTGGTCTACCTCAGCGTGGACGGCCGGTTTGCCGGCAGCCTGATCCTCAGCGATACCTCCCGCCCGAACGCTGCCGCCACCCTGGACCGGCTGCGCAGCCTGGGCATCCGTGACACCGTGATGCTGACCGGAGACGGACAGGCGACTGCCAACAGCATTGCGGCCGCCGTCGGCATCTCCGATGTGCACGCGGACCTGCTGCCGGAGGACAAGGTCAACGCTGTAGCCGCCCTGGGGCTGCGGCCGGTCATCATGGTGGGCGACGGCGTCAACGATGCCCCCGTACTGGCGGCGGCCGACGTCGGAATCGCCATGGGTGCGCGTGGTTCCACGGCGGCGAGTGAGTCTGCGGACGCAGTGATCGTGGCCGATGACATCGCCAAGGTCGCCACCGCCATGGACATCAGCAAGCGGACCCTGCGGGTGGCGCTGGGCAGCATCTGGCTCGGCATTGCCCTGAGCCTGGTCCTGATGCTGGTGGCTGCTTTCGGGTTCATCCCGGCAGTTGCCGGCGCCCTGACCCAGGAACTGGTGGACCTGGCCACCATCCTGAACGCCCTGCGGGCGCTGCACGGCAAAACCCTGTTCCGGCGGGCGGCGAAAAACCCTGCAGTGGCTTCAGCGCCGGTCCCCGGCTCCGTTTAGCGGGGCCCCCGGCGCCGGTTATGCCGCAACCCGGTGCCCGGCTGCCGAGATCCCCACGGACGCGCCCACGCTTCCCACACTCTGTGGCAGACGGGACGGATGAGGTCACATCAGTCAACACGCGTCACTGAACGCGGGAAGACCGGCCCAAGGACTGGAAGCGGGAACCGCAGGGGGTAATTCTATTGTTCAAAAAGGCAGTGAGCCAGAGCTGAATTAAATAATGGTTTGAGTTATCCATTTCCTACTATCCGGGGAACGTAAGACCGGAAACGATTAGCCTGCCCCACTCACTTAAGGCAGGAGTCTCACCTTGAAATTTCATCCTCGCACTTCTCGCAGATTATTCGGCGCCGTTGGTGCCGGAGCATTGCTCTGCACTCTTCTGGTCGCCGGCCCGGCTTTGGCCGCCCCTCAGGTGGCCAAAGCGTCAGGCGAAGGTACCTGCAAGCTGTTTGACAACCCCTCCTTCAGCGGCTGGACCAGCTATGCGGAACTGGGCTCGGCGCTGGAGCGCATCGAGCGAACCAGCAAAGGAAAAGTCGCGGTCGACGTCGTTGGCCAGACCCAGCAGGGACGCGACATCTACACGGCCCGGGTCGGCACGGGAGACCGTGTCCTGCTGGTCCAAAGCGCAGTCCACGGCAACGAACGGACCGGCACGGAAGCCCTGCTGGGAATCCTGAAGAAACTTGGTTCCAGTAATGATCCCGCAACCCGCAGGGCACTGGAGAATGTCACGTTGGTGGCAATGCCAATGGTCAACCCCGACGGCGGTGAATTGAACCGCCGCGCAAACGTCATTTCCTGGGATGACATTGAGGAACGCCATCCGCAGCTGGAAGGCGCTCCCCGGGCCTGGTATCACAGCCTGCGCGGCGACGGCATCGAGCTCCCCGGGTTCGACCTGAACCGGGACTTCAACGCCGATCTTGATTACGTCCCCCAGCCGGAGGACCTTCCGGGGGACCCCCGGGACGCGGGTTTCTTCCTCTCCCCTGAGTCCCAGAGCATCCGGGACGTCTACGTTGACCTTCGGGAAGAGTTCGGCGAAGTCGATGCCGTGGTGGACCTGCACCACATGGGTCCGTGCAACGCGCTGACCGGCGGAGAGCAGGACGGCAAGCAGATCTCCGTGGCGCTGGACTATCCGCCGTTGGGCGTCAACGACGGCGCCGCCTACCAGCAGCAGTGGCCGCTCCTGGACCAGGACAAGTCCCGCCGTTATGCCCTAGCCGTTGCCGACGGCATCCGGGACAGCTACGGATCACAGTCCCCGCTCGCCGCAGTCGGACGTTATTTCCATCCGGAGGACCGCGAATATGCAGGCCAGGGCAGGTCTGCTTTCGCCCTCAACGGTTCGGCCACCGTGCTGTTCGAGGTCCGGGGACAGTCGGATGACTTCGGCCAGAAGATGAAGGGCATGCTGGTCCAGTCTGTTCAGACCGGACTGGAGTCCCTGATCGACTCTATGGCCACCGGCGAAGTGGACACCCTCAACGGTGACGACTTCTTCGCCTACCCCGACTACGGCTGGGATACATCGCAGGACTAGCGCCCCACGTCCTGCCCGGTATCGAATTCCGCTCCGCTTTGTGCCAAATGCCCCGGTTTTGCCGGTACGTATTCGGCACAAAGCGGAGCAAACGGGCAAAAAGCAAAAAACGCGTGGTGTACGCTCGCGGCTCACCCAGCCGTGATCGATCCGGTCACGGTACTTGGGCCCGCAGGCTGCTGTTCAGTGGCGATAAAGAAATTGTCGCGGAACAACCCGGACGGATCCCAGGTTGCCTTCAGCGCCTGCAGCCGCAGCAGGTGGCCGGGCGGGAAGGCGCGGGCGACGACGTCGGGCCCGGTGTCCGTTTCGAAGCTGAGGTACATGCCTTCCATCAGCGGAAGCAGGTCGCGCCAGCGCTGCTGCACGTCGTCGGACCGGCCGCCCAAAAGGGAGATCAGGAAGTTCGCATCCCGCCAGCCGAACGCCGTCGAGTCGGCCGGATAACTGCCCACGGCTCCCCCAGCCGAACGGACACTGAGGAAGAGGTGCCGGTCAGTGGCCATGATTCCCGCCAGGCCGCGCGCAACATCGGCGTCCAGATGGCGGACCAAGCCGGAATGGCCGTGCGGCTCGCCCCTGCCGGACTGCCCTTCGCCTGTCAGCGGCACCTCCATCAAGGCCGCGTACGGCATCATCTGAACCAGCTGATCGGCCAGCGGCGCCAGCCCGGCGAAGGGCTGCAGCTGCTCAAGTACGGCGTCCGGATCGCTGGAGTCCACCACGATCACCGCCTGGACCGCGGACGGCCTGCCGGCCCCGGCGAGCCCCACCATGAGCGATCCGGTGACCATGGGATCTGCTGCCTCAACGGTGGTTCCCCACGCCTGCAGGAACGCGGCGACGTCATCGGGAGTGAACACGAGCATCGCGAAACCCACCTGGGCGGCTACCGGGTGCGCTTCGAATTCGAAGGAGACGACGGCACCGAAGTTCGCGCCCGCACCGCGCACAGCCCAGAACAGGTCACTGTTTTCGTCCGCGCTGGCGTGCACCAGGGCCCCGTCTGCGGTGACAACGTCCACGGATCGCAGGTAGTCGATGGTCAGGCCGCGTTCGCGGGCGAACCAGCCGAACCCGGCCGTTGTGGCCAGGCCTCCGACGCCGACTCCGCCGTAGTCCCCGGAGGTGACCGCCAGGCCCAGGGGGGCCAGTGCCTGCGCCACTTCGCCCCAGCGAGCGCCCGGCCCCACCCGAATCCGGTTGCCGTCGCCGACCGTGATGGAGTCCAACGCATCGAGCGCCAGCACGATTCCGCCGGTGTTCAGCGACCTGCCTGAGAGCCCGTGCCCGGCACTGAAGATTCCGAACGGAACATCCCGGTGGCGGGCGGCGAATCGCACCGCTTCCTGCACTTCGGCTGGATTTTCGGGGCGGACGACGACGCCGGGACTGGCGCCGCGGAAGTAGCTGGAGGTGTAGCGGGCGTACCCCGGATCGCCCGGGAACAGTGTCCGGGCAGCCAGTGCTTCCGGGATCGGGTCACCGTGGAACGTCCGGGCCGGTGCCGGTTCAGCAGGGGTGGAATCCGGCAACGGATTCGAGATTGACGCCGGAACTGCGCTGCCGACACGGGCTCGGGCTGTTCGCGCCTGCGCGACCCGGTCACGGACCCGGGGCGCGGTGACTTCGGCGAATCGCCGCAGCTCCGCCGGGTCATCTGAGGCGAGGATGAACACACTCATGCCGTGCCCGGTGGCCAGTTCTGCCAGGTCTTCAACAGAGGACTGCGGTGTCACGTTCAGCAAACGGGTAATCTGCCGCGGGTCCCGACCTGCCTTGCGGGCGGATTCGTCGATGACCTGGTTGCCGCGGTCGACGTCGCCGGGTTTCATCCACGGCAGGCTGGGCAGCCAGCCGTCGCCCTTCCGGCCGATGATTCGCTGCATCCTGGGTTTGTACGCCCCCAGCCAGATGGGGATGTCATGAGCCGGTGCCGGCCCCCGCTCGGCACCGTCCACCCGGTGGAACTGGCCGTCCACGCGTAAGGGCTCCTGGTTCTCGGAGTCCCAGATTCCGCGGATGATCTCCAGCGCCTCTTCCAATCCGCTGACTGCATTTCCCACGGTCAGCTTCGGTGCTCCCATTGCCGCTATAGCGTCGAGGTAGCCCCCGGCACCGATGCCGAGTTCCACCCGTCCGCCACTGAGCCGGTCAAGGCTTCCCAGGGAGCGGGCCAGTACCGCGGGCTGCCGCAGCGGCAGGTTGAGCACGTTCCCCGAGACATGGATGCGCGAGGTCCTGGCAGCTACCCAGGAGAGCAGGGTCCAGGTGTCCAGGAACTTCGGCTGGTACGGGTGATCTTGGAAGGTCACCAGATCCAGACCCAGCTCCTCGCTGAGCAGGGCCAGCTCGACCGGAACCTGCGGCGCGGAAGCCAGCGGGGTGATGAAGCTGCCAAAACGCAGCGGATGCAGGTAATCAGGCATGCCTTCAGCATCTGCTCGCCCCGAACCGTTGACAACCATGGGATAAGCGACTTACTTTTCGTAAGTGACTTCAAACAATAGACCAGCCCCGCCGTTCCGCATCGCTGATGAGGAATGCATGCGGCTCAGCAGCGTCATGGAGATTGTTGGGCGGCGCTGGGTGGGCGGCATCCTGCTGGCCCTGGGCACGGGCGCCGAGCGGTTTACGGAGATCCAGAACCGGGTCCAGGGATTGTCCGCACGGATGCTCACCCTCCGGCTCCGTGAACTTGAGGGCTACGGACTCGTGGAGCGCATCGTGGAACCCACCGTGCCGGTCAGCATCCGCTACCACCTCACCGGCCGCGGCGTTGATCTGCTGCGCGCCCTGCAGCCGATCGGCCAGTACTCGCGCCGCTGGGAAGACGCGCCCGGCGAAGAAGCGGCAGCTTCCTAGGCGCCAAAGGCAGCTACTTCCCGCTGAACACCGGGAACTTGCCGGACTTGCCGTAGTCCGTCACCGTCATCCCGTGCAGGGTGTCCATGTCCGCGTCGGAGATGACGAAGTCAACGTCCGCGTTGGTGCGCATGTGCTCGGGGTTCGTGGTTTTTGGCAGCGGCACGGTACCCAGTTGCAGGGCGTATCGGATGCACAGTTGCGCAACGGAGACCGAATACCGCGCAGCCATGGCAGCCACTTCCGCATTCTGCAGGATCTCCCCGTGGGCGATCGGTGAATATGCCTCCACCAGCATGTTGTTTTCCGTACAGAAATCCAGCAGGTCCGTCGGGGTATTGCCGACGTGGAGCAGGATCTGGTTGACCGACGGCGCCACGGTGCAGGCGTCCAGGATGTTCTCCAGGTCCGCCTGTTCAAAGTTGGAGACACCGATGGACCGGAGCTTGCCGGCGTCGTGCGCTTCCTCCAAGGCCCGCCAGGCTTCCCGGTTGCCTTCCGCGTAGGAGCCGCCGCGCCAGTCGTTCCAGGGCTGCGGGCTGTGGATCATCATCAGATCCAGGTACTCCAGGCCCATGGCGGCGAGCGATCCGTCGATCGCGGACACCGCGCCGTCGTAGTCCTTGATTTCCGCAGCCAGCTTGCTGGAGATGAACAGTCCCCCGCGCGGAACCCCGCTGGACCGCACGCCCTCACCGACGCCGCGTTCGTTGCCGTAGGCCTGGGCGGTGTCGATGTTGCGGTAGCCGATGCTGATGGCTTCCCCCACGGCCTGGGCGGCGGCGCTGTCCTCGATGAACCAGGTACCGAAGCCCAGCTTGGGGATCGGGTGTCCGTTGGCCAGGGTGAAAGTTTCGTCCAGGATCATGGTCCGACTCCTCCGGATGGGCGGATCGTTCTTCCCCTGCCATGGTCCCGCTCGCATCAGGCCAGCGGAATGGCCTGCGAAATTTCGCTGCGGAGGAAGGGGTTGCATGTACTGCAACCTACCGGTAGCGTGCAGTGCATGACACCATCTCGTGAGTCGGTTTTGACGCAGCTCCGCAAAGGCACCGTGGACTACTGCGTTCTTGCCTGTCTGCGCTCCGGACCCGCCTATGGTCTGGAGATTGCCGAGCGCCTCGGGGAGGGAAAGATCCTGTTCGCCAGCGGGGGCACTCTGTATCCGCTGCTCTCACGGCTGCGGCAGCAGGGATGGGTCACCACCACACTGGAGCCGTCGCCTGTCGGACCGCCCCGGCGTTATTACCACCTCACCGGCGAGGGCGAGGCCGCACTGAAGGTCTTTACCCAGACCTGGAACCTGTTCGCCGCGGATGTAACAGCCGCTATTAAGGAGACTTCATGAGCACCACCGAAAGAATGCCGGAACTGCTGGAGGCGTACTTCGCCGACCTTGACCGGGCACTGATCGGTGCTGACCCGCGCGAACACGCGGAAACGGTTCAGGCGATGCGCGAACATGCAGCTGAAATGCTCAGTGTGCATGGAAATTCGGAGCTGACCGCTGAACGCGTCATCGCCGATTTCGGGCCGGTGGAGGAGGTCGCCGCCGCGGCCACATCCGCGCCCGCTGCTCCCACATCAGCTCCGCCCCGTTCCTGGGCGGACATCTGGCTGCTTGCCGGCTCGGTCGCAGGCCTGGTGTTCTACGTGTTCCCGCTGCTCTCCATCGCCATGCTCACCTGGGCGATCCTGAGGCTGCGCCAGTATGCCGGAAACCGGACCCTGCAGCGGGCGGCCCTGTGGGTGTCCGTCGCTGCCGTCGTGATCTCCGTGGGGCTGTTCACCCTTCGCCTGATCCGCGTCCTCTGATGCAGATGCGCGCCTAGAACCGGCGCTGTGCCACGTTGACCCGGGTGGCGGCGTCGAGCGCTGCCTTAAGCTGTTCCACCGGTGTGGCACCTGGCGCGGCATCCGCCTTCTTTTCGTCCGGAACGTTTGGGTCCTCGAAATACAGACGGCCGTAGGCAGGGGTCTCGGGCTCGAACCGCCAGCTGTCCGCCAGGCTCCCGGCGTCGAAGGTATCGAACCCCAGCTGGTCGATGATCCGGGCTGCCTCAGCCTTGGCCTGCTCATCGTCACCGGCGATCGGCAGGGCGGAGCGGTCCGCAGCGCCGCTGGGGCGAGCCAGGGCGGGGATCTGCGCGGCCAGGATGTTGTTGAAAACCTTCACTGTGCGTGCACCGGTGAGTCGCTGCATCAGCTCGCTGGTGGTGATGGAGTTGTCAAGGAGTCCGTCGATGCTGCCGTCACGGAAGGGGTAGTAGTTGCTGCTGTCCAGGACAATCTTGTCTTTCAGGAGTCCCTCCGGAAGGTCCTTCACCGCCTTGAGCGGAATGGCGAGCACGACGGCGGCGCCCGCGTTGGCTGCCTCCTCCACCGTTCCGGCCCGGGCCAGCGGGCCGAGCTCTGCCACCAGGTCCGTGAGTGTCCCGGGTCCGCGCGAGTTGGCGATGACCACGTTCATGTCCGCCGCAACCGCAAGCCGTGCTACGGCAGATCCGATGTATCCGCTTCCGATGATTCCCAGTGTCGCCATGTCTGCGTCCCTTCGGTGGTGGTTAGGCGGTGTGGTCTTAGGCAGCAGTAACCGCGGCACCGGCAAGTTCGCTCAGTTGCGCGGCAGTCAGCCGGGCACCGAACGCGGGTCCGCCCGGCTGCAGGAACCCGGTGCCGGCCAGGGAGTCCACCCGGACAGGGTCGTAGCCTATGCGGTCCACCACCGCGGAGACCAGAGCAACGGCGGCAGGTTGGTTCCCGGCTACGGCCAGGCCCCGCCGTTCCGGGTGCCCGCCCGGTCGGCGGTCCGGTTCCAGGTGGTGGTAGCCGGTGTGGCTGAAGGTCTTAACGACGGCGGCACCGGGGAACATCTCCTGCACCACCTCGGAGGACGTCCGGTCCCCCGCGGCGAAGGCCTGGATTTCGCCGTCGACCGGCGGCCAGTAGTTCATGGTGTCCACCACCACGCGGCCGGCCAGCAGAGCAGGATCAATGCTGTGCAGGCGGTGCAGCGGCAGGGTCAGGACCACCAGGTCCGCTTCCGCGACGGCGTCGTGCGTCCATTTCGGTACGGCGCCCGGGGTCACGAAGTCGATCATCAGCTCCAGCCGGGCGGGATCGCCGGAAGCGGAGATGGAAACCCGGCAGCCGGCGTCGAGCAGTGAACGGGCGACGGCGGTACCTGCCTTGCCTGCGCCGATCACGGCAACGTGTAGCGCGTCGGCGGCGGAGGCGGAAACATGGAGGGCGCTGGGCGGCGTGCTGCTCATGCCTGGGACAACGCGTCCCCGGCTGCGCTCATTCCCCTGGGCAAATGCACGGACCTGCCTGCAGACGGGCAGCTCCAAAAACCCGCGCTGGCGGAGGTGCCTTTACAGCTGCTTTCCCCGGGGCGATCATTGGCGCAGGGACTCCGTGGCCGTGAACCCTGACATAAAGAAACGGACCTCGCCGTAGTCAGGATCAGAAGCGTCGTAGATGCGTTCATTTGCAGGTACCTGAAAGGCAACGCAATGAGACTTCCTCCAGCTCCGCGAAGGGCGTTCTCCATAGTCCTGGCCGCCATGCTCCTGGTCCTGGCCGCGGGGACGGGCGCATTCGCCTCCTCGCCCGCCACGGCCCCTCATTCGCTGCCGGCAGCACCCTCTGGGGAGAACGACGGCACCGGCCCGCAGTTCTACAGCGGAGTAAACGTCGATGTCCGCGATGACGTGTCCGGGGACGTGTACGTGTCCGGCCAGAGGATCACCATCTCCGGAGACGTCACGGGCGACATCATCGCCGCCGGCCAGACGATCAACATCACCGGAAATGTTGACGGTAACGTGCGGCTCGCCGGTCAGGATGTGACCATCAGCGGAGAGGTCTCGCGCAGCGGCACCATCTTCGCGTCAACGGTGAACATTACCGACAGCGGCGTCCTCGGAGACGATCTGGTGGGCGCCGCCGGTGACATCGACATAGCCGGTGTAGTCGGGCGTGATGTGCAGGTTGGGGTTGGTGACCTCACCATCGACGGGGCGGTTGGCGGCAACCTCACCTACAACTCCGCTAACGAGGCCAGCATTGCCGACGGCGCGGTCAGCGGAACTATTGAGCAGATCATTCCGGAACCCGCCGACGAGCCGTCCCCCGGCGAACGGTTTGTTGGCTGGCTGCTTGGCCTGCTCTACGCGCTGGTCGCGTTGAGCCTCATCACCGTGGTCGCAGGATGGCTCTTCCCCCGCTTGCTGCACCACGTCACTGACCGCCTTGTGCCGCGCCCCTGGAAGGCGCTGCTTGTAGGCTTCGTGGCATCGATCGTCGTCCCGTTTGCAGTCCTGCTTCTGCTGTTCACGTTCGTCGGCGCGCCCCTCGCCCTGGCGATCCTGCTGCTCTGGATTACGCTGACACTCGCAAGCTTCGTGTTCAGCGCCTATTACATTGGAAGACTGCTCTTCCGCGGCCGCCAGCACCCGGTCGTTAAGGCGCTCGTCGGTGGAGCCATCCTCATTGTGGCCCTGCACATTCCCTGGCTGAACGTCATCGTCTGGCTAGCCATGGTGTTCTTCGGGGTCGGCGCCCAGCTCCTGTCGATCTACGACCGCCGCCCCTGGCACCGGATAAACGCACAGACGCAGGGTGGCTACGGCCCGGGCGCTGGTCCGGAGAGCGGTCCCCGGTACGACGGCGGCCAGCCCCCGCCGCCCCCGGTGCAGCCGCCGCCTCCGGTCCAGCCGCCGCCTCCGGTGCAGTAATCCCCGGCCGGGGAAGCGCCCTAGCTCTCCAGGTCGTAGACCATGGCGGGATCGCGTTCGAGGATCCGGTCCCGCATCTCGGCCTTCAGTACCTCCAGATGAGCCAGCTCGGCTTCGGTCTTGTCCGGCTTTGCGCCCAGCTCAATGAACTCGTCGGCAACTATGCCGACGTCACGCAGCACGCAGGTGACCGTTGCGTCGCCGGCACTGATCTCGAAAACGTAGCGGGCCAGGGTATTCCCGCGTTCTGGCCGGGCCAGCTCCGGCACCACTTCGAACCGTTCCCCCGTCACGGCCCGGGTGACCAGCTCGAAGGCATCCCGGCCGCCGGGTCCGGGGAAGGCAGTGCGTACACGGATCTGCCGGCGTTCGACCCGGCCGCCGGTGCGGGCTGCCAGTTCCGGCAGCGCCCGGCCCAGCGCAGCGAACGCATGGGCCACACCTCCGGGGAAGCCCGGGCCGTGGTAGCGCATGCAGTCGGTGAAGGTGAAGTCCATCTGCACGCCGTCCTCCCAGACGGAGACTGTGCGGTCCGGGTTTGGGACGGGAGTAGCTTCGGGGCGGTCGGCCGGTGCCGGGGTGGTGCTCATGGTGTGTTCTCGCTCTGTTGATTTGGTCCGTACGGGCAGGTCAGGGCCTCATTGTGGACGCTGTGTGACGTCCCGGCAGACGCAGATTGCGTCCGCCCGGCCCAGCTTCTATTGTTGCTTAGGCAAGGCATGCCTAACCAACACCGCAGTGGTTCCAGCGGCCCGGCCGCGCCCGCCTGCAACGCCCGTCCTTCTTTCCTTCAGCCCTGAGGTTTGCCATGTCCCGGAGCAACACCCCGCGCCCTGAGCGGACCGGTACCCGGGAACCGGCAGCGCAGCCGGAGGTCACGCCGTCGACATCGCTCACCGGAGAGCAGATGCTCCTGCGCTACGGCAAGGACACCGTGGTGGACGGGGTTTCCCTAACCTTCCAGCCCGGCCAGGTCACGGCCCTGGTGGGCCCCAACGGCAGCGGCAAATCAACACTCCTGCGCTCCATGGCACGGCTGCATCGTCCCGACTCGGGCGAAATCATGCTCCGCGGCACCGGAGGCGAACGTGCCGCCGGCGCGCTCACCTCCCGCGAATTCGCCCGCGAAGTGACGCTCTTTTCCCAGTCACGTCCCGCCCCGCAGGGACTGAGCGTCCGGGAGGTCGTGGCGTTCGGCCGGCATCCCTACCGGCACCGCTTCGCCGGACTCGACGCCCGGGACCACGCGGTGATCAACCGTGCAATGGTCTCCACCGGCGTCGACGGCATGGCGGCCCGATCCGTCAGCGAACTCTCCGGAGGGGAAGTCCAGCGCGTCTGGCTTGCTGCCTGCCTGGCCCAGGACACCGGCGTCGTGCTCCTGGACGAACCCACCAACCACCTGGACCTGAGATACCAGATCGAGATCCTGGACCTGGTGCGGGACCTCGCGGACAGCGGAGTCGCAGTCGGCATTGTGCTGCACGACCTCGATCACGCCGCCCGCGTAGCCGATTCGCTGCTGCTGATGTCCGCCGGACGGATTCACGCCGCCGGCGAACCGCACCAGGTGCTGACTGAACAGAACATCTCGGAGGTCTACGGCCTCCGGGTCCAGGTCACCGTGGAGCCGGACACCCGGCGCATCCGCATCGACCCGCTCGGCCGGCACACCGCCCGGCACCGGACCACAGCTCCCGTTTCACCCTGAACACCCACCCGAGAGGCACCCCAAGAATGAACCGAGTCCGCCCGCTCGCCGCAGCAGCTTCCATGCTTGCCGCAGCCGCGCTCACCCTGTCCGCCTGCGGCACCACCGACGTCGAGGAACCGGCCAACGCTGCCACGGCCGCCACATCCGAGGCATGCGCCTCAGACACCACCGCCACGTCAACCGGCCCGGTCTCGCTGACCGACGGCGTCGGGCGCACGGTAGAGCTGGACAAGCCGGCCGAGCGCATCGCCGTGCTGGAATGGCAGCAGATCGAGGACGCCCTCACCCTGTGCGTCACCCCCGTGGCCGTCTCCGACGCCGAAGGCTACGGCACCTACGTCAGTGCCGAAACCCTCCCCGAAGAAGGCGTCGCAGACATTGGCACCCGCGGCGAGCCGGACCTGGACACCCTGTACGCGGCCGATCCGGACCTGATCATCGTGGAGGCGTTCAGCGCTGACGACGAGATCATCGCCCAGCTCGAAGAGCGCGGCGTGCCGGTGCTGGCAACCCTCGGCGCGAACGGCGCGGACCCGATCGGGAACATGAAGAGCGTCTTCTCGATGATCGCTGAAGCCACCGGACGGACTGAACGGGCCGAGCAGGTCCTGGAATCCTTCGACAAGCACCTGGCCGATGCCAAGGAAAAGGTCGCGGATGCTGATCTGGCCACCACTGACTTCCTCTTCTTCGACGGCTGGGTGGAGGGCGGAAACGTCACCATCCGCCCCTACGGCCAGGGTGCACTCTTCACCGCCCTCGGCGAAGAGCTGGGCCTGACCTCCGCGTGGACCGACGACATTGACTCGAAGTACGGCAACGGCGGCGTGGATCCGGCCTACGGCCTGGGCCAGACGGACATTGAAGGGCTCACCGCTGTTGGCAGCGCAAACCTCTTCTACTCCAATGACGAGGAAGTGGGCGGCTACGTCTCCGAACTCGAGAAGAACCCCATCTGGACCTCACTGCCCGCAGTGAAGGAAGGCCGCGCCTTCGCCTTCCCCGCAGGCGTATGGGGGGCAGGCGGCCCGCTGTCCAACCAGCAGGCCATCGACGCCTACGTTGACGCCATGCTGGCGGAGTGAGCGCACCGCTCCACACGCGGGACGTAACGCAGCCGCCGGCCCGCCCGGGCCTGCGGCTGCCCCTGCATAACTTCCTCCAGCACACTGCCGGCGGCCTGGCCGTCCTGGCGGTGCTGCTGCTGGCCGTCGTCTTCACCGGTGCCTGGCACCTGACCCAGGGAACTTCCGGCGCGGGGCTTGCGGACCTGTGGCGGCTCTTGGGCGGAGCCGAGGAAACCGTGGGCGGCGTTCCCATTGCCGATGTGCTGGTGGGGTCGCGGCTGCCGCGCCTGTTCGCCGGAGTTGCCGTCGGTTTTGCCCTCGGCGTGGCCGGCGCGCTGCTGCAGTCGGTGACCCGGAACGCGCTGGCTTCCCCGGACACGCTCGCCGTCACTGCGGGTTCCTACTTTGCGCTGACCGCAGTTGCGGCCTTCGGCCTGTCCGTGCCGCTCTGGGCCTCCGGCACCGTCGCATTCGCCGGCGGGGTGCTGGCCGCCGCCGTCGTGCTGGGCCTGGCCGGCCGCTCCGTCGGCTCCGGCACCACGCGCCTGATCCTGGCCGGTTCCGCGATCGCCATGGCGCTCGACGCCGGCACCGCCATGCTGCTCATCCTCTTCAAGGAAAACACCACCGGCCTGTTCGCGTGGGGCAGCGGATCGCTCGCCCAGCTGAACCTGGACGCCTCCGTCCGGGCAGCGCCGGTGATCATTGCGATGCTGTGCGTGGCGCTGCTGCTCTGCCGCCGGCTCGATGTCCTCAAACTCGGCGACGATACCGCCTCATCCCTGGGCGTTCCCGTCGCCTCGACCCGCGTCCTGGCCGTACTCTGCGCGGTGCTGCTGACCAGCATTTCCGTGACTCTCGCCGGGCCGATTGCGTTCGTGGGACTCGGCGCCCCGGTGCTGGCCCGCCTCTTGGCCGGCCGCGCACCGGTGCTCGGCCGGCACCTTTTCCTGCTGCCCGTCTCCGGCCTGCTCGGAGCGCTGCTGATCCTGCTGGCCGACGCCGGTCTGCGCGGACTCCTCGGCGCAGAAGGCGCCAGTTCCATTCCCACCGGTGTTCCCACGGCACTGCTCGGTGCCGTCCTGATTGTGGTCCTGGCGATGCGGATGCGGGATTCCGGCCCCATCTCGATGCCGCCGCAGGGCCGGCTCAGTGTCCGGACCCGGCGCCGGTTCCTGGCCGCCGTCGCCGTTTCCGCCGCACTGCTGGCGGGCGCCGTGCTGCTGGGCCTGCTGGCCGGGAGCCTGTGGCTGCGCACCGGGGACCTGGCCCTGTGGCTGAACGGTTCGGCACCGGACCTGATTGGCCGGGCACTGGATGACCGGTTCCCCCGGGTTGCCGCCGCGGTGCTGGCCGGTGCGGCCCTGGGCCTGGCCGGCTGCGTGGTGCAGGGAACCGTCCGCAACCCGCTGGCCGAACCCGGAATCCTCGGCATCACTGCCGGCGCCGGACTCGGCGCGGTCACCGTGGTGACTTCGAATATTGGTGGCGGACGCCCGGTACTGATCACCATGGCGGTGCTGATGGGCCTGGCCACGTTCGCGCTGATCGCCCTGCTGGCCTGGCGCGGCGGCCTGCTTCCGGACCGGTTTGTGCTGGTCGGCATTGGCTGCGGCTACGGGCTGAGTTCACTGACCACGTTCCTGCTGCTGCGGGCCGACCCGTGGAACACGCCGCGCATCCTCACGTGGCTTTCCGGCACCACCTACGGCCGGACGGTGCCCGACGTCGTGCCGGTGGCGGTTGGCCTGGCCCTAGCGGTGCCGCTGGTGTTCGGGCTACGGCGCCAGCTGGATCTGCTGGCGGTCGACGACGACACTCCCCGCATCCTGGGCGTCCGGCTGGAGCGGTCCCGCCTGCTGCTGCTCGGTGCTGCCGCGGTACTGGCATCGCTGAGCGTGGTGGCGATTGGCGCCGTCGGATTTGTGGGCCTGGTGGCTCCGCATCTGGCGCGGTTTATTGCCGGTGCACGGCATTCGCGGTTGATTCTGCTGTCCATGCTGCTCGGTGCGCTGCTCGTCTCCGTGGCGGACACGCTGGGCCGCACGCTGATTGCGCCGGCGCAGATCCCGGCCGGCCTGATGATTGCCCTGATTGGTGCGCCGTATTTTGTCTGGCTGCTGCGGCGGTCGCGGGGGTAGCGGTGGTTAGCCTTATGGAAGCTGGTCCAGAAACCCGCGGACGACGGCGCTGACCAGCGCCGGGCGCTCGGCGATCAGGCCGTGGCCGGCGCCGGGGACGATGCACAGCTGCGCTCCCGGGATAGAGGCGGCCATGAGCAGGCTGTGGTCTGGGCGGATGCTGTCCCGGTCCCCCGACATGATCAGCGTCGGCGCCGTGATCTGGCTCAGGTCTGCCGGATTGATGTGCGGTTCGGTGGTCCAGAGCCGGAAGAGTTTTGCCATGACGGCGTCCGCGTGGTCCGGGCCGTCCGGCGACAGCCGCTCGTAGGCCAGCCGTTCCCGGTCCGGCTTGTTGGTGTCCTTGGGTGCCGCGTGGACGGGCGGGCCGAGCACCGGCAGCGCACCGGCGTCGTTCTGAAACGCCGAGGGGTCAAGGTTCCCGCTGATGGCGATCAGGGAGCGGACCCGACCAGGGTGGTGCAGGGCCAGCATCACCCCGAGGACAGCACCGTCGCTGAAGCCGAGCACGTCAACCGATTCCAGGCCTTCGGCATCGAGGTAGGCCAGGGTGTCCGAGAGCCCGCGCTCGTAGCTGTAGCCGCCGTCGATGTCCGCCGACCGTCCGTGGCCGGGACGCTCGAACGCGTACACCTTCCGTTCAGCGGCCAGGGCGTCGGCTTGTTCCTGCAGCGCCTCCAGCGAGCAGAACCCGCCGTGCAGGAACAGGATCGGCCGGCCCTCGCCGGCCACCTCGGAATACAGGTCGACGCCGTTGATCCGGTGATAAGTCATGTGGTCCTGCCGTGGGGTTGGTGCTGGAAGTTTGCCCCGGGGCGGAGGTTTCCCCGGCGCCGGCTCCTTCCATTGTGACGGTACGTACGAGTTTCCCGCCTCCGGTTACAGTCCGAAATGATCGGAGGTCAGCTGCCCACGCTCCCTTCCGAATGTCCTTGACACTAAAACGGCACGGCGCGTCTTCTTGAAGCAGGGCATGGGGATGGCGCGGGACAACATTACAAGGAGCGACCCATGTCAGGCGCAAGCGGAAGCGGCGAAGGAGTGGAAACGGGGCGGACAAACCGCGCAGAGGGGCGAACAATCCTCTGGGCTCAGGTGCCGCCCGGGCAACCCAATTTCAACGGGCCGGCAATCTTCATCGCCGAGGTGGCCAAGGACGCCGATGACCCGGACGACTATGAGGACGGCGACTCGTTCATTCCGTCCAACTCTTTCGACGGGATCGTCGGCAAGGGCTGGAGCGGCGGCAGCGCCAGTAACTTCGGCGGAACGCCCGGAGGAACTGGAGTGGTGGGCCGGGGAGGCCGCAACCAGGGAACCGGAGTGTTCGGCCTGGGCGGCGGGACGCCGGAACCCGGCAACGGCGGTGCGGGCGGAATCGGGGTGCACGGTTTGGGCGGCCCGCAGGCCGACTTCTTCGCGGATTACACCACCCCGCCCGGCGCCGGCCTGGTGGGACAGGGCGGCCGGCAGTCAGAGTTCGACAACCGGCTGCGGCTTCCCCACGCGGCAGGCGTCATTGGCCTTGGCGGAGGAACAGGTCCGAATAAGGATCTCTTGCCTGCCCACCCGCTCTCCGACACCGGCGGCGTCGGCGTCTATGGCCAGGGGGCAGAACTCACCCTGACCATGGTTCCGCAGCAGGATGAAACCGGGACGATTCCCGGACCGAATGTTGCGAGCGGCCCCCGTTCAGCAGGCGCCGGCGTGCTTGGCAGGGGCAGCGAATCGACGGATCCCCGGGTACGGAACGCTTCCGGCGTCATCGGGCTCGCCGGCGGCGTCCCCATCCCGTCCAGCAACCAGACCCTGGGATTCGGCGTGGTGGGCCACGGACCGGTTGGCGTTCACGGCCGGGGGCTTGCCGGGGCAGGGGTGGAAGGTACGTCCTCAGGAGACCGCGGCGGAACCTTCCAGTCCGATGACGCTGCACAAATCCAACTAATCCCCGGGTTCTTTCGGGGCACGTATCCGCCCCCGGTATCGGTGGCACCCACTGCCCTCCCCTCCGGGCGGGAAGGTGTCGTCCAGCTGCCCAAGGACGGCCGCGGCGGGGACCTCATGGTGCTCTCCGACGAGGAGCGCAGCTGCACGCTGTGGTTCTGTGTGGAAGGAGTGAACTCCGGTCCGGCGAAATGGGCGCAGGTCCTTACGGGACCGGCCTTCGACGGCGTTGCCTAGGCGGGCCGCGGGGGCCGCCAGACACGGGCGGTCCGTCGGGACCCACGCAGGCCAGCCTGTTCCCGCCCTCAGGGCTCGATGGTCAGGGCACGGATTGCACCGTCGGCGAGGTCGAAGCGGTTCCACAGCACTACGGTGCCTCCGGGGAAGTTGCCGTCCAGGCGAACCAGCACCTCCGCGCGTGAACCTTCCACGACCTGACCAATGCGCGTGACGGTGTACTCGAACTCCGTGGAGGTGTTTGCTATCCAGCTGCTGATCGCGTCGGCGCCTTGGTAGGTGGATCCGTCGTCGACCACCACCGCATCCGGAGTAAACAGTGCGGAGGCATCAGCGTGCCGCTTGGCGTCACGCGCATCAAGGTATGCGGTGACCGCGGAGGGGAGGGCAGCGGCGTCGTACTCCGTAGGCGTTTGACTCATGGTTCTGCTCTTTTCCGTCCATCTTCGGTAGCTTCTACTTTAGAAGTAAGTAGTGGGTGCTAAGTTAGCAGTAAGTGGACCGAACGTCGAGCGGCCCGCCTGGAAAAGGAGAACCGATGCCGGCACGCGTGCGCATGGAAGACCGGGAATGCCCACTGTCCACGGCCATGTCCTACGTGGGCGAGTGGTGGACCATCCTGATCCTGCACGACTGCTTCGACGGGTACACCCGGTTCGACGAGTTCCAGGCCAACATCGGGCTCTCCTCAAGCATGCTGACCGCACGCCTCAAGACGCTGGTGGACAACGGCGTCCTCAACAAACGCCCGTACCAGGACAAGCCCATCCGCCACGAGTATGTGCTGACGGACTTCGGACGGTCGCTGCGCCCCGTACTCGTGGCCATGGCAGCATGGCGCAACGCGCAGCTCCTCCCGGAACAGCGGGCAATGATCCTGGTCGACTCGGAGACGGGCCAGGAAGTGGAACCTGCCGTCATCGATCCCGGGAGCGGACTGGGTGTGGAGGATACCCGGTTTGTGTTTACGGCCGGGCCAGCGGCGGGTCCGGAAATGCGGGCACGGTACGACGGCGGGAGCCGGCCAGGCTCTTAAGCTTGCGGTTCGCAGACCATCGCTTAGTCAAGGAAGAGGGCCATCCAAACGTCGTCGGCCCAGCTGCCGTCCGGCTGAAGGAACTCCTGCCGGAGCTGCCCTTCCACAGCGAAGCCGTGTTGGCGGTAAAGCTCAACGGCAACCGTGTTGGTTGACAGTGCGCGGAGCCCGAGCTTACGTGCTCCGCGCCGTCGCGCTTCATCAACGGCGGCATCAAGGAGTTGGTGGCTGATACCCCGGCCCCGTTGGCCGGGGCCAACCACCAGGGCGTTCAGGTGCAGCACATGATCGTTCTTGGGAATGGGAATGTGGCGGGCCAGATGCGCGTAACCGGCAATGGAATCACCGTCGACTGCAACGATGACATCCTCGGGACCGCGGCGGTTGTCGAAGAACGGAGCATCAGCATCGTTGGGCGGAAAGACTTGGACTTCCGGCGCCCACGCTGAGGCGTCCAGCCGGGCGAGGGCCTTCCCGTCCGTGGCTGAGGCGGTTCCAATATGCAAGGTTTCTTTTTCCATTCAGTCAGAGCAGCACGGGCAGTTGAGCATGGTTCACCTGTACGGATCGTCTACGAGGACCGGTACAGGGTCATGCCGGCGTGGTAAAAAATGCCGTCCACGAATTCTCCATCAGCGGTGAAACCGGTGTCATCGAGATAGTCGATGTGGTTTCCGGTGACGGTGTAGCTTCCGGTGTACGCTGCCTCCCGTGTCCCGCGGGCCTCGACATAGCGCCCGTTGGCCAGCAGCTCATGGCGCACGTGGGAATCCGCTGTTTTCCACATTCCCACGTAGGGGTGCATTGATCGTTCGGTCATGGGTATCTCCTGGGATATCGTCTGGAATCTGGCGGCGATTATGGATAAAACCGCTTCAACATCATTCATGACGGTTTGAGGTACAAACAGGCCCTGCCGCACCCCGGCTAAACTCAACCTGTTTCAACCGGCCGTCCGGCTGAAGCGCCCAGTCACGAACCGCCTGCAGAGGCGCCGCTCGTCAGCCAGGGTGCATTACGGCCTGCCTGGCCCAAGGAGTGTCGGGCAGAATATGGGCATGACTTCCACAGGCCGCGGGCCGTTTTTGTCTGCCCGCCGGGCTGCCATCTCTCCGGAGGCTGCGAACATTCGCTGGAGCGGAGTTCGCCGGGTACCAGGCCTCCGGCGCGAAGAGGTTGCAATGCTGGCCGGAGTGAGCGTGGATTACTATGCCCGGCTCGAACAAGGACGGGAACTCCACCCCTCGGCGTCGGTTCTTGATGCCCTTTGCCGGGCGCTTAACCTGAACCACGATGCCCGCGAGCATTTGTTCCGACTGGCCGGCGTCGCCCCTGGCACCGTTCCCGTCGCGGTCAGGGAGCACGTCGATCCGTCCCTGCTCGCCCTCATGGACTCATGGTCCGAGACCCCGGCGTTCCTGTTCAACCACCGCTTGGATATTCTGGCGCGGAACCCGCTGGCTGCCGCTCTCTACCGCGGGTTCACCAACGCGGACAACCTCGCCCGGATGACCTTTCTGGATCCAGCCGGGCCGTCGTTCTTCGCCGATTGGCATCGTGCTGCGGAGGCGTGCGTCGCGAACCTTCGGCTGGCCCTGGGCTACGACGCCAACGATCATGCCGCCCTCGCGCTCGTCGAGGAACTCAGCGCCGGCAGCGTGCATTTTGACGCACTCTGGGCCAGCCACAACGTACGCGGAAAAACGCATGAGGCCAAGACATTCCTGCATCCGGAGGTCGGATCACTCACGCTCGAATTCACCTCTTTCGATGTCCGGAGCGCCCCGGGCCAGCAGCTGATCGTCTACCGCGCGGAACCATTCTCTCCAAGTGACACTGCCCTGAGGCTTCTGGGAACGATTTCCTGCCCGGTTGAAGACACCGCCGACGCTGACACTGGCGCTGCCTTCGGTCGGTGACAGTCGGCACGGTCAACCGATTGTGTTACCGGGGCTGTTCAGGTGCCGGCTCCTGCCAGCCTCCGCGGTGCGTCATGGACGGCGGCACCGGTTCCGGTGCCCGCCAGACGACGATGAGCAGGGTCGCGATCGGGCCCAGCAGGATTGAGATGAGGAACCAGTTCCAGCGTGAGCGGTTCTTCTGTTCCGCCAGGCCTGCGTTAATCAGGGCGAGGGTGAACCAGAAGGTGCCGGAGCTGACGTAGTTATCCATCGGGCTACCCAATCACACATGGCGGGGGAACGCCTCGAATAGCGTCCGGCCGTTCATGCGGACAACGACGCCGGCACCTGGCTCGGTGCGCAGCCGAACCGCTGCCGGAACGCCCGGGCGAACGTGCCGGGGTCCAGGAACCCGGAAGCAAGGCACGCTGTCTGCACGGCATGGCCCCGCGCCAGGAGCTCACGGGCGTGCTCGAGCCGGACCCGCCGGATTTCTGCTGCCGGGGACGTTCCGGTTTCAGCGAACAGCGCCTGGACGGAGCGCACCGAGAGATGCGCCGCGGCGGCAAGCTCCGCCGTCGTGAACTGCGGGTCAGTAAAGCGGGTGCTGATGGTGCGGCACAGCGACTCGCGCAGTTCTGCGCGGGCCTGTGCCGGCGAGGTGCGCGCCCCGGAGCCCCGGCGGCGCAGCTCCCGCACTATTTGTGCCTCGGCGCGCGGTTCGGGGCTGAAACTCAGCAGGGTGGCGTGGCCGTCTGAGATGCTGCGCGTGGACCAGCGGACCGGGCGCGTATCCCCTGCCCGGGTGATGAAGCATTCGGTGGCCGGTTCCGATCCTGCGGATCCGACAATCGGACACTCGTGTTCGGGATACGGGGTTCCGTCCGGGCGGCGGCAGTGCAGGAGGTCATGGCTGGGACCGCCAACGACGTCGTCGTCTCCCCGGTAGCCGAGGAACCGGATCGCTTCACGGTTGGCGAGCGCCACGAGACCGTGTGAATCAATGACCCACAGCGGTACGGGTGCTTCGCGGACCACCTGCGCCAGCAGATCCATTTCCTGCCCTTTCCCTCGGCTCTCACACGGCCCCCAGTTCAACACCCTAGGAACCCTGAAAGGCAGTTCCGTTGCCTGGTTGTTTCAGGCAGGTAAAAGGCCGTGCTGGCTGCGTTTTTTGCTGGATGTGCTGCGCAAAAAGCCTGACGCGCCTCTTCCGGGCACTCCTACTTTGAGTTCAGGGCAAGTGCCTGCAGGCCATTTACGAGGAGGCAGAAATGACGAACTGGAACACCACCCGAGACCAGGCAACACTCAAGGTGCGCACCGCCGTCGCCCGTTCGGATTCATCCTGGGCGCAGCTTGCAGAGCAGTTGGACCGGCCGCTGCTGTGGACCATCGCAGCGCTCCTGGGCTCGCATCCGGTGCCCGCGGAACTGGCGGAGAAGGCGGGCGAGCTGCTGGACCTGGATGAGGAGACGGTGCTGGCGCTGCAGGAACAGCCGTACCGGATTGCCGGGGACTCGCTGAAGGACGATCCCACCATCTACCGGTTCTACGAGCTGCTCGCGGTCTACGGGCCGGCGCTGAAGGAAGCCATCCACGAGGAGTTCGGCGACGGCATCATGAGCGCGATCAACTGCAACGTGGAGCTGACCCGCCGCGAGGATCCGGACGGTGACCGCGTGCGCGTGATCATCGACGGCAAGTTCCTGAAGTACCAGTGGTAGGGGGCCCGCGATGAGCTATGTGATTCCCAAGGATTTCGCGGTCCGGATGATCGACGCCGGACACTCCAAGGTGATGCTCTCCACCCGGGACACCCTGATCCGCAGCTATATGGCCGGCGCCATCCTGGCCCTGGCCGCGGCTTTCGCCGTCACGGTCAGCACGCAGACCGGGTCGCCGTTGCTGGGTGCGATTCTGTTCCCTGTGGGTTTCTGCATGCTCTACCTGATGGGCTTTGACCTGCTGACCGGGGTGTTCACGCTGGTGCCGCTGGCGTGGCTGGACAAGCGGCCGGGCGTTACCTGGAATTCGATGCTGCGGAACTGGGGGCTGGTGTTCCTCGGCAACTTCGCCGGCGCACTGACCACCGCCGTGCTGATGGCGATTGTGTGGACCTACGGCTTCTCCTCCGGGGTGAGCGAGGTGGGCCAGGCAATCGGGCACCTCGGCGAGGGCCGGACCGTGGGCTACGCGGAGCACGGCGCGGCCGGGATGCTCACCCTGTTTGTGCGCGGGGTGCTGTGCAACTGGATGGTGTCCACCGGCGTCGTCGGCGCAATGATGTCCGACAGCCTGCCCGGCAAGGTGATCGCCATGTGGATGCCGATCATGCTCTTCTTCTACATGGGCTTTGAGCACTCTGTGGTGAACATGTTCCTGTTCCCGGTGGGCCTGATGCTCGGCGGCGAATTCACTCTGATGGACTACCTGATCTGGAATGAGATCCCCACAGTGCTCGGCAACCTGGTGGGCGGCCTGACCTTCGTGGGCCTGATGATCTACGGAACGCATGCCCGGACCGCGCCGGGCCGGCAGTTCGCGGCAAAGGTAAAGGTCTAGATTCACTGGAACGACGACGGCGGCGGGCCGGCGTTCGGGGATCGACCCCGGGTGCCGGCCCGCGTTTCCGGCAGCATCAGGGCCTAGGCAGATCCGGGGCAGCCAAGCACGCCCGGAGAGAGTCCGCGGCAAGGTGGGCTGCAGCTCCGCGACACCTATAAATGCCGCCGACGCCGGTGCTAGCGTGAAGCAGGGATTGATTCGCTGTGAGGCCGCAGGCCTTGCGGAAGGAGATCGTCATGACCCGTAAACTCCACGAATTTGCTGACCTGTACCGGCGCAGCGGCCCCTGGTGCGTCGCCTACATCGACGCTTCCGCAGGGAATGTGGACAGCCTGGAAGCCGCAGAGGTCCGTCCGGTCGACGTCAGGAGGGCGCTGGCTCAACAGGGTGCACCACCGGAGGACCAGGAAGCCGCTGAAACCGCGGTGCTTCCTGCTGAGGGGCTTCCTTCCCCCGTCTCCCGCTACCTCCTCGTCCAGCAGGGCACTGTGGCGTTAAACGAACTCCTGCCCGGAGAGCTGGTACTGCCGGAGCGGGTCTCGGTGGATCCGATTCCCGATCTGCTGCCGCTGCTCAAGCACCGCCCCGAGGAACTGCCCTACATTGTTGCGGAAGTCTCGCGGGAGGACGCGGAGATCCGCCTGCTCTTCGTCGGCCGTGAAGAGTCCTCCGTCGAGGATGTGGAGGGCGAGAAGGAAGACATCACCAAGTTGCCTGCCGGCGGCTGGTCACAGGACAAGTTCCAGCGGCAGACCGAGCAGGTCTGGAAGCGCAACGCGGACCAGGTCGCGGAGCAGATCGACCGGGTCGTGGACAGCAGCGGAGCCAGGCTGATCGTGCTTGCCGGCGACGTCCGGGCGCGTGGACTGGTACGGGACCAGCTCACCGAAGCCCACAAGCCGCTGGTCAGCATGATCGATTCCCATATGCCGGTGGCCGGGGCCGGCCGCAGGGCTTTCGAGGACAAAGTCCAGGAGCGCATTGCCCTGCTGTGGGCTGCAGAGCAGGAACAGATCATGGATCGGCTGGCTCAGCAGCAGGGACAGGCCAACCCGGAGTCCGTCACCGGTTTAGGAGGGGTGCTGACTGCCCTGCAGCAGGCCCAGGTGGAACTCCTGATCCTCAATGACACAGCGCTGGCGGACCACCATGTGCTGGCCCTCGGAGCCGAACCCTGGGTGGCCAGCGCCCCTGAGCAGTCCCTCGGTGCTGAGGTCCTGGGTGCCGTTCCCGCGCCGGCAGGTTTGATCCGAGCGGCTGCCCTGACCGACGCCAGCCTGCTGCTGGTGCCCGACGGCGTCCTCCCCCACGGCATCGATGTTGCTGCCCTGCTCCGCTGGCCCACCGGTCCTGCGGCGCCGGGGAGCTGACCCGGGCCGCCTCAGCTGGCAGCAGCCGCAATGACGTCCGCCAAGTCACCCGGCCGGCTCCACATCGGCCAGTGGCCGGTGGGGAGGTCGAGAACTTCCACGTCCGTGAGCTCCGCGGTTTCGGCGAACATCGGATGCCCCGACTGGGCCAGTTCCAGCATCTGCGCACCCGGAATCGAGCAGCACACCAGTGTGGTGGGGACGTTGCGGCGGCCATCGTTGGTCAGTTCGATCGGTTCACGCAGCACGGAACCGGGCTCCGGGACGGCCCGGGTACGGAACCGTTCAAGGATCTCTTCGCTCAGGCCCTCCAGGCTCGCCTGCTGTCCCAACTCATCGAAGGCCGGCAGCGGCAGCTCAGCCGCGTCCTCCGGGAAACCGGGCAGGAAGACACTTCCCGGCCCTACAGGCCCGGAGTCGACCCACACCATTCGGTGGATGAGTTCGGGGTGCTGGTCCAGGACCAGGCTGACGGGGAAGTTGGCGCCGCTGTGCGCCACGAGGGTGACCGGCCCGTCCAGGCCGGTAACGACGTCGGCAATTGCCGCTGCCTGTTCCTCGAGGGTCCGTGTTGTGCGGGCGGGATCCTCCGGATCCAGCCCGGGGAGAGTGAGCGCGACGGCGTTGGTCTGGTCAAGGTGTTCCAGGACTTCATCCCAGGCCCAGGCTCCCAGCCAGTGGCCTGCGATCAGGACGATGGGGCTCTTCGTAGTGTTCATGTTCCAACCTTCTCCCCTCGCATGGGCAGGTGTATGTCACTATTTATGTCATGAATTTTGGAGTGCCCGCGTGAGGCGGACCGAGCGGCTCGTGGCCCTGTCCGAGATGCTGCGCCGCAGCGGTAACCGGGGCTGCTCGGCCGAGAACCTAGCCAGGGAGTTCAGCGTCTCCGTGCGGACCGTGAAACGGGACCTCGATGCTCTGGAGAACAGCGGCGCACCTATCTGGTCCCGCCCCGGGCCCGGCGGCGGATACGGCCTGGCGAGCGGCGGCTCCCTGCCTCCCGTCACCCTCTCCCCCGCGCAGGCGGTGGCCCTGATGGCCGCTGTCTCCGCGGCGTCGGACGCTCCCTACGCTGATCTAGCCTCCGCCGGCGTCCGCAAAATCCTGGACGTCCTGGACCCGCGCACCCGTGCCCGGGCCGATGAGCTGGCATCCCGCGTGTGGGTCAACGCCCCGCCCGCGTCCTCCCGCGCGGTCCGGTCCGCACTGGAAGAAGCGATGGCGGACCAGCGGGTGGTCCGCATCCGCTACACCGCAAAGGACGGCGCGGTGACAACGCGCGACGTCGAACCCATCCTCTTTGCCTCCACCAGCGGCCGGTGGTTCCTGGTGGGATGGTGCAGGCTGCGGAACGGGATCCGGTGGTTCACCGTCTCCAGCATCGAGCGGGCGAGCGTCACTGCGATGGAGTGCACCGGGCACTCCATTGAGGAGGTCGGCGAACCGCCGGCTAACGCGAGGCCGGTGCACGGGCGGTAGACCAGTAGCAGCCCGAATCCTTTAGGCTTCGGGGATGCATGAGGACAGCCTTAACGATTACTCGACTCTGACTCCCCGTCCTGCCGACCGGATCAATGAATTGCTGGAACTGGTTGCGGCCGATTGGAAGCGGTCAGGAAACGACCAGAGGTTCTTTCAGTATCTGGCCAACCTTCAGCATGATCTGGACCTGCCGAAAGATCCGTATGACGTCGAGGACAGCAGCCTCATTGCCCTGCTTCGGGAAAGGGCAGCCCAGGACTAGGCGGTCCCGCAGCCGTTCTTCAGCGCCCCGCGCAGTCAGCCCAGCCCTTCGAACACGTCGCCCAGCACGGGAGCTCCCGGCTGCCTGGGCGGCCAGGCCTGCACCAGTGGTTCGACGCCCACCATGCGGTTCCAGCGGGCGTCCTCCTCCGCGTCCGGCGGCACGCCCGGCGAGATCACGTGGCGCTGCGTCCGGTGCTGCAGCAGCCCCGCCACTATCCGGTCCGCGACGCTCCTGACATCCACCTCGATGCCAATCTCTTCGTCCGGAACGGGGTTCACGTCATACATCCGGCCCGCTTCCCACGGCTTCAGGCCGCGGCGGATCCGGCCGCTGTTCCAGCGCTCCCAGGTGGAGTGGCGGACACAGCCGTGCAGCAGCCGCTGCAGGCCCGGACCGCCGTCGGCACGCAGCCGGGTAAATGCGGCGTCGGTGGCGGCTCCCACCGCAATGTGGTCGGGATGCGCGGTGAGTCCTTCCGGACCAAAGGTGGCGACGACGTCGGGCCGTTCCTGCGCCAGGATTCCGCCGATGCGTTCCACCAGCTCGGCAAACGGCACTTGGTTCACGCCGCCGTCGTCGTAGTCCAGCCATTCGTGCCGGTCCGGCGGCCGGCCGTGCGCGATCCACGCAGCGTCCATCTCCCGGCGGCGGATACTGCCGAGGTCTTGGCTGACCGGCGGGTAGGCGGGATCGATCAGTCCGGCGCCGCCGTCGGTCGCGTGGACCAGGACGAACCGGAAGCCGGGATCGTGCTCGTGCAGGGCCACGGTTCCGGCGAGCCCGTACGCGTCGTCGTCGGGGTGCGCGACGACGAGGGCCAGGCAGCGGGAACCATCCATCACTTCGCTGGGCTGCGGCGTCGGGCCGTCAGGTCAGATCGGTGATTTTCGCATTGGCGTTGGAGCGGACGGACTCTACTCCCTTGAGCGCCGACGCCTTCGATTTGTAGCTTTCGGAGGACGCGATGACCTCTCCGTTGCCTGCCTTCAGGCGGAACCTGAATCCGCCGGCTTTGTCCTGATAGACCTCGAATTTCCCTGCCATGGCTGCCTCGCTTGATCCGGTTCCAATGCCGTTTATCCAGCGTATTCCCGTTCGGGAAAGTCAAACCGTCCCAGCACAAACTTCGCCGGGCGCAGTCGCGCGGACCGGGAGCGTCCCGCTGAGGTAGATTTCCAAGCAGGATCAGCGGGGAACACGCTGTGGGCAAAGGTCATGGGGGAAGCATGTCAACGGCGACGATCTTGCAGATCGCGATCACGACCGGCGTGACCGTGTTTATCGCCCTTATTTCGTGGTGGGCGCGTAAACACCCCAACCGCTCCAAGGACCATCCGGAACGGATCCGCCCGCCCAAGGTGGTGCCGGGAGTCGGATGGCTCTTCATCGCCGTCGGGCTCCTGATGGGTCTGGCGGCCCTTTCCATTGAAGACCCGGAGATTGGGATGGTCATCAGTTCCGTGGCCATCTTTGCTGGCGGGTTGATGTTCCTCTGGATCTACCGGAAGGTCTATGTGGCACCGCGCCAATATGAGCTGGCTTTCCGGAAGATCTTTGGGCCGGAGCAGGTGCTCCCCTACAGCGACATTGTCGACTACCGGATGCAGCGGATGAAAGGACAGCCGTTTCTGTGGGTCAGATTCGCCAATGGCGTCAAATACAGCCTGAACGTTAATGCCTTCAATGTGGCGCCCATGATGCAGGCCATTGATTTCCACCGGGCTACGGGCCGCTGGCCCATGCCAATTGATGCCATCCATCTTCCGCCCGTGGACTGAACCTCGAAAACGGTCACCAGCGGAGGGATTAGTCTGCCGGACGGTCGCGAGTCAGATCGAAGATGGCGAGTTCCACCTGCGCACGGGTCCTCCCATAAGGAGTTCTGAGCAGTCAACCGCGCATGATCTGCCTTCCTCTACCGGAACTCGGTCTCGACGGGCTCCAGAAGAAACAGGCAGGAATTGTCTTCGTATTTTCCAACTTGCGCCGTAATCCGGAGGTTGTCGCGCACGCCGATGGTGTCGGGAAGGTCGCTGTCCGGGAAGTGCAGGTCGGAGGTGGTGTTGACATCCCTGAACTGGAAGTTCGGCCCAGATGCGCTTGTCTCGCTAAAGTCTCCGGCACCAATCAAGATGTCATACCGCGTCTTGTAGCCGCCATGAGGGTTCATCGCGCCGATACTTCCGTCGAACGCGATGGTCTTCCCCTGATATTGGGCGGCAAAGCCAGCAATTGAATCGCTGCAGTAGTCGCCTTCAGCTAGCAGAGCCGCTAGCTCACTGCTGTTTTCAACGGTGAGTATTTCATCCTCTGGTTCAACGGCCTCAGGTTTTTCGGATGCTTGCTCGCTTGGCGCCACTTGCGCCGGCATGGAAGGCTCGGGCGCCGGTTCGCTTGAACTGCTTGGTGACTGGGCCGGACTCGCGACAGCATCGCCGTCTCCCTCTTGGATCACACCGACTGTGATAGCGAGGGCGATTAGGAGGACAACGAAACCACCTGCCACAACTTGAACGCGCAGTGGCAGCTTTCGCAGGAGGACAACGGCACCATCTGCCATAGCCTTAAAGCTCAGCGGCAGCTTTCGCACTGGGCGCCGGAATGTGATCTCGGACCGCAATGTCCCCTTGTCTTGAGAGACGGGTTCCCAGCCTTCCTTCTCCCATTTCGCCGTTGTCCTGGCTTCAGCGCCTCGGATTGCCCGCACCGTCTTGAACTCGTACTGCACTTCGTTGTCAGCCACGCGGCTTCCGTTCCCTATTTGCGTTTATATAGGTGCTGAGCCTAGCAACCGGCGCGACTTAGTCTGGTGCCTGGACCGTCAAAAAGTAAGCCATTCGGAGGACTGTGGCACGAATGAATGACATTGTCGGCTCACCACGGGAGTTCTAGGAGCAATACCTCGGATTGGTCAGCGAGCAGCCCGCCCCTCAAACATTTCCGACGTCACACCGTAACATAGGAAATCTCGGCAACTGCGCAAGCGAGCCCCCTGTCCCTCCATCCCACGCGCGCCGGACACCAGTCCTCCAGCCACACACAAACTGGACGAAGGTGCGCACGTGCAGCACCTGTTCACCAACAGCCCCAGCAGACCTACTGGGGGACGCTTCGGGTCACCAACCCGCTGTGCGTTCTTCGGAGACCCGGCTGCATGACATTCCTGCTGGTGGCGGACACTGCTGCGCAGTGACTACCAGAACAAGGTGGCGGGCCGGTTGACGGCGCAGCAGCTACTGCGCGGGGCATCGTTCATGGGGACAGGATTCAGGACGATCGAAGTTTCCGGCGAGGACATGCCCGGACTCCGGCCAGCAGCTATGGCAAGACAAACATGTGGGCCAAAGCCGCCCACACTTCGGGCTTCGAAGTATTGCCTGGATGAGCAGCCAGCGCGACGTAGAGAAGTCCTATGTGTCTTTCGGCGACCGCTTGCGGGAGGATGATTTCGCGGTCGAACCGGCCTATGGGCGGGCATTCGAACTGCCGAGCGACGATGAGTGGCTGACGCGGCTCTGCTTGCCGTTGATGGTGGGGGTTCGCAGGTAACCCAGCAGGGGAGATTGCGCCTCCTGATTTACCGGAACGCCTGTGCGGCACCGCGCCAGTAATGAGGTGCCGTCCGCAGGGTCTTGGCAGCTCGGAACACCTCCGCCCCTACGCTGCGGGCCATCGATTACCAACGGGCCACCGGGCGGTGGCCATTTCCGGTTGATGCCGCCCATCTGCCGCAGGGTCTCTGACCGCGTCTCGAACCGTAGGCGTACTCATCCAGCTTGCTGGAGGCAGTCAACAGCTCCGCTAAATTGAACCCATGACTTTCCCGGGGGCCGTGCTCGATATTTCCAACCTGTCCGTAGGCTACGGCGGCATGCCGGTCTGCGGTCCGATCACGGCACGCGCCGACTCAGGCGAGATCCTCGGCGTCGTTGGCTTCAACGGCGCCGGGAAGTCCACGGCCGCGCGCACCATCGCCGGGAAGCAGCAGATGCTCGACGGCGAGGTCCGGGTCCACGGGCTGCCGGTCAACGAGGACGCGATTCCGTTCCGCCGGCAGGTCGCCGCGCTGTTCGACGAGGACGCATTCTTCCCCTCCCTCTCCCTGCGCGAGCACCTGCAGCTGGTCGCCCGCGGCCATTCGGTCCCGGACCCGGACGCCGCCGTCGACGCCGAACTGGACTTCTTCGCCCTGCAGGAGAGGGCCGACGCCGTTCCCGCCTCCGTCTCCTCCGGCCAGCGCCGCCGGCTGCTGCTCGCCTCGGCCCTGATCCGCCCGTCGTCGCTGCTGATCCTCGACGAACCGGAGCAGCGCCTGGACCCCGCCATGAGCGAACTTGTGGGAGAACGCATCCAGTCCTATGCCGACGACGGCGGGACGGTCCTGCTGGTCACGCACGATCCGGCGCTGCTGCTGGCCACCGCGCAGCGGTGCCTGCTGATTGACGACGACGTCCGGGAGATCGCGCCCGAACGCGCCGCCGCGGAAATCGCCGGACGCTGACCCATGACCACCGACACCGTCCAGGCACCTCCCCCGTTCGACCCGATCCGCTACACCCGGCAGGCCTCGCGGGCGTTTTCCCGCGGCCGGACCCGGTTCCGGGATGCTTTCGTCGACGTCTACACCGCCGTGCTGGCGCTCGGAACTATCGCAGCCCTGGCTGTGGGGCTCGTCCTGGCCCTGCGCGAGCAGGTCGCCCAGGCATGGAACGTCGGTTCCGGGCGCACCCTGGTGGCGCCGCCGTCGTTCTCCCTGCCCGACGGCGCGGCAGCGGCTGTGCTGGTGTTCGCGGCCCTGGCTGCGGTGATGGTGATCGCCCGGAAGCTGGGCCCCGCGGCGGTCAGCGGACCCGAAGGGTACTGGTGGCTGGGGCTGCCGCTGGAGCGGCGGCCGATGGTGGCGGGACGGCTGGTCCGGCGCCTGCTGCAGGTGTGGGCGGGCACGTCCCTGCTGTATCTGCCGTTCGGGTTTGTGATGGACCTGGAGACCAGTGTTCGGGGACAGGTCCTGGCGGCTGCGACGTTTGGGGCGGGTGCGGTTTGTGCCGTGCTGCTTGCGGGTTTGCAGCAGGCCCGGCCGGCTCTGCAGGCGGCGGCTGAGCGGCGCCGCGGCATGCTTCCCGGCCTGTTGGTGCTGGTGCTGGTGCTACTGAGTCTGGTCACGGTGCGGGTCGCCGCGGGGTCATGGGCGCTGGCGGTCGGAGGCCTGGGTGTCACCGTTGCCCTCGGCCTGCTCGTATTCTCCCGGCTGGATCGGATCCCGGGCCGGGAGCTGATCCGCGGCGGCGCGGTGTCCGGGCACACCGGCGCCGCGGTGTACCTGATGGATCTCAATGAGATCGGCAGGGCGCTTTCGGCAGAGCCCGACGGCGTTGCCTCCCCTCGTGCGGCGCGCTGGTATGCGCGGGGCGGGCGCACTCCGTTTGGTGCTCTGCTGCGTGCGGATACCGCGGCGTTCCTGCGGACCCGCGGCCTGTGGGTGCGTCCGGTGCTGGTGCTGGCGGTGCTCGTGGTTGTGTTGCTGGCCGGCGGTGCCCAGCCTCCGCTGGTGCAGCTGGGGATGATCGCTGTGGCTGTGTTTGCGGCGGTTCCGGCGCTGGGTGCGGTGGCCCGGCGGACGGCAATCATGCCGGGCCTGGACATGCTGCTGCCGCTGTCGGTGTCCGTCGTGAAGCTGAGCCGGATGGCGCTGCCTGCCGCTGCGCTGGCGCTGTGGACTGCCGTGTTGTGTGCGGTGCTGGTGCTGCTCGGCGCAGGTGAGCCGTCGCTGATCGCCCTGGGTGCGCTGGCCGGCGTGGGGTTTGGTGCGTCGGCGGTGCGGGGCGCCTATCGGCCCCAGCCCGACTGGAGCCTTCCGCCCAAGGACACGCCGTTCGGTCCGATGCCCAGCGCCCAGGCCGGCTCGATGGTCCGCGGTTTCGACACGACCCTGCTGGCGCTGGTTCCGCTCCTGCTCGGGCTGTTCCTGGGGTATGTGCCAGGGGTGTTGCTGCTGGCGCAGGCTGGTTTCTCGGCGGTGTGTGTTCTTGTGTTGATGTATTCGCAGCCTAAATAGGCTCCGCATAGGATTACCCTCGGAAATCAGAATGACGCCATAGAGTTGGGGATTCACAGGCTCTGCCGTGGCCTGGACATTCGGCTTGCCTGCCTCACAGTTGAAGTTGAGCAATGGCATTTGGAAATATGCTCCGGCGGGGGACGGCAGTGGGGGACGTGCGTCTGCTGACCGCCGCAGTCATACCGCTGTCCGGATGCGACTCGCGGGCAACCCTCACTCCGGATGAGGTGATCGAGGGCTTGCAGCACTACCCGGAAACTCCGGCTACCAACCCCAGGAGCGTTACTGAGGAAAAGTGTGGGGAGACGGTTCCGTGAAAATCTGCGGTTATGGCCGACGAACTGACTGTCTACAAGTTCGCCAACAAGGACGAGCCTGCAGCCTTCGCACAGGGCCTTGGCCAGGACGGCTACCAGTCCGACTGGATCGTGCTCGAGTACGAAGGTGCAGCGAACGACACCGATCCCACAAAAGCCACCTATGCGGACATGGTGGCTCGATGTGGTCTACGGGCTAACCGCCCACCGATGACATCTTCCAACGCCTTCATGACAGCCGCCTATAGCGTGACGCTCGCCCACCAACCGACGACCAGTCGACCACTGCCAAAGCCTACGAGCACCAGGGAGAGCGTTCCACACTTGGCCTCGTGGAGATCTGGACAGATGCCACAGAAGACTGCCAGGGTGCGTTCCTCTAACCGGTTTATTGACTTCCCCCTCGGACGATCAGGCGCCCGCACTGTCAGGCTGGTGCCTACGAATTGCGTCAGCAACGCTCTCTAGCTCTCCGGCCTCAATAACATCCACCAGCTCGGCATGCACCCGGATTCTATGCTCATAGTAGGACTCGTCGGCTGCTCCTTCTGTGCGAAATATTTCAACCACGCGACGAGATATAAAGTCCATAAGCCCCAAGTATGTCGACCGGAGAAGAAGATTTGGACTAATTTCTGCGATTCGAACATGGAGATCCCAGATACCAGAGACGAATAGGCGAGGATCTGATTTGCTACTCGCTATTTTCGACAATTTACTCCGAAGATCAGCCACATCCTCAGCTCGTCTATGAACCACGGCTTCCTGCAGGACCATAGTCTCTAAGAAATCACGAAGAGCAATAGCATCGGTCACAGAGTCTGCTTCCAGGCCCACTGCCAATAGGAAACGACCCAGCTGGACGGCCGAATCTGGCGGGGCGACAAACAGGCCTCCGCCCGGACCCGGCCGGAGAAACACACATCCTCGGTCATGCAAGATCCGGACGCCCTCATTCACCGTAGCCCTCGCGACACCGAGTGATTCACGAAGTTCATCTTTGGTGCAGATCCTGTCGCCGGGGGCCAGGTTCCTGCGTCGGATCTCCGACTCGACGTGTGCGGCCACCTCCGAGGATTTGGACCCCATTTCGAGCGGGACTGTGTTCGTCTTCATTTCATCTCCTACGTTCGCATGCGGCGAGTGGCCACCCGTTGACCAACCCCACCACGTGAGCTAGCTTACAGCCTAATGGTTATAACCATTAGGCTGTTTGAGCATCAGGATCGACAAAGGAGTCACCATGAAGCACAAAACATCACTGGGTGTCGCGATACTGAGCATCCTCTGCATCGCCGGCTGTTCAGATTCTCCGGCCGGGGAAGCGGCCTCCACCGATACCGACAGCATGTCCGTGACGGTAGCGCTGGCCAACAGCAGTTGCGTCTTCGGTTTTCCGACCTATGTAGCGGCAGAGAAGGGTTTTTACGCAGACAACGGGCTAGACGTCACCATTCAAGGCTTGAACGGATCTGCTGCAGTACTCCAGGTAATGCTTGCCAATCAGGCACAGATCGGGAATCCCGGCGCTGTACCGGCCCTCAATGCCAAGGCGCGGGGGGAAGACATCGTCTTCGTAGCTAACACAAACCCGGGAGGCTCATTCGTACTTGTATCCCCAGAGGACGATGGACTAAAAGACGCAGCGGACCTCAGAGGCAAGACCATAGGCGTGGCCACAGCCGATGGCAACGAGGTGAGCTTTATGAAAGCCATCATGCAAGCAGCGGGTGTAGAGGAAGGTGAATACAACGTGCTGGTCGTCGGTGAGGGAGGACAAGCTGTTGCCGGCTTCTCGCGGGGCGATATCCACGCTTACGCCGCTTCCATGGATGGCATGGCGACTATCGAGCACTCGGGCATTCCCCTGACCGATTTGACTGGGACAGCAGCAAAGCATCTGTTCGGTAATGCGCTTGCAGTAACCGCTGAATACCTGGATTCGAACCCAGAGGCCGTGCAAGCGTACGGAAGGGCATACAACCAAGGCCGGGAATACGGCCTGGCGAATTTTGACGAGGTGCTTGAGATTTGCGAAAAGTACCAACCACAGGAAGTTGAAGACCCGGCATATGCCAAAGCGCTCTTCGAAGCGACTAAGAAAACGATCACATCTCCCGATGGCGACGAGTTTGGACGCTTTAATCCAGACTACTGGGAACGAGTCGTTCAGGATCACGTTGACCGAGGCGAGATTTCTGAGGGACAGATTGACCCCGAGGATATGTACACAAATGAATTCGTTGAGGGGTATAGCAGCTGATGGCGGGCACTACGAACACCCAAGAGACGACAGTCAGCTACCGAATAAACGCCGTCAGCCATATTTTTCCTGAAGCGGGGGTGCAGGCACTAAGCAATATCAATCTAGAACTGGAGAAGGGTTCAATCACATCGCTGATCGGCCCAAGCGGATGCGGAAAATCCACTCTGTTGAACATGTTGGCGGGGTTGCTAATACCCAGTTCCGGCACGGTAACACTTGGTGGCAGCCAATTCACCGAGCCTCCAGATGAGGTGGGAATCATGTTTCAGAAAGCAACCCTCCTTCCTTGGTGGACCACTGTTGAGAACATCTTGCTGCCTATCGCTTTACGTGACGGCTCCAAGGCCGCAAGAGCCAGTCGAGGAAAGGCTATTGAGCTACTCGACACCGTGGGGCTAAAGGGGTTTCACAATTCCTACCCACACGAACTCTCTGGGGGCATGGCCCAGCGTGCCGCCATTTGCCGCATGCTCATTACGGAACCGGAAGTGCTGCTCCTAGACGAGCCGTTCGGTGCGTTAGATGAATTGACCAGGGAACGCATGGATATTGAATTGCAACGTATTGCACTCAGCCGCAGCGCCACCGTCGTTCTCGTGACCCATTCTATTCCTGAATCCGTCTTTCTCTCGGACCAGGTCTTCGCCATGTCGGCACGTCCGGGGAGGATCGAAGAAGTCATCGAAATAGATCTGCCACGTCCTCGAACTATGCAGACGCTGAGCGAACCAAAATTCGCCCAATACGTCGGGCGGGTCCGCGAAGCATTGAACCGAGGACACGACAATGATGACCGTTAGGGATCGAATCGCCGGGTCCTATCCACAAAGCTGGAGGTCCGGGCGGACGAAGGCCAAGATAACAGGGCCCGTACGGCGGATAAGCCGCTTCTTCAACAGCCTGCCCCAGCCCGTTGCCGTCACGATAGTCGTCGTTACAGTTCTGACCGCTTGGCAGTTGGCGACGACCCTCGGTGCGGTCTCAACGATTATTTTGCCATCCCCGCTGATGGTCGCCGAAGAACTGTGGTTCGTTCTCCGGCAACTGTTTACTGGCGGGATGCTCTCCGAGCAATTGCTCATCACTGTTCAGGAGATCCTATTAGGTTTCACCATCGCATCCATCGTCGGGTTTGTTGTTGGGCTATGGATTGGCCAGACGAACTTCGGCCATAGGGCGATCATGCCCCTATTCGTCCTCCTAGAGGCCACACCAAAAATTGCCTTCGCTCCCGTGTTTATTGCCTGGTTTGGGTTTGGACTCACATCCAAGTTTCTCATGGCGGCATTCATGTCGCTGTTTCCCATAATAATTGGCACGGCCTCCGGACTTGCCGCAACCTCGGACGATGAACTCAAACTCTTCCGCTCCATGAAAGCGCGTCCTTGGGATGTATTTTGGAAACTCAAGATGAGACGTGCGCTCCCGTTTATTTTTGCTGGTCTGAAGGTGGCCGTTGTATCGGCAGTGACCGGCGCGGTTGCCGCAGAGTTCATTGGCGGGGGCATGGGTTTCGGTGAACAAATTCGGGTTGCGGCATCCCGTCTCGCACTGGATCGCGTATTTGCTCTGATTATTTGCCTGAGCTTCCTGGGCCTTGCTTTGTTCTCCTTGGTCTCGTGGCTCCAGAGACGCATCACGTTTTGGGACACCCCAAAGATTTTCCGTTCAGTCCGAAAGGTTACAAAATGAAAATTGCCCGCGCTGAAATCTCAGGTAAGGAAGAGTACGTTGTCGAAGGAGAAAACGGAGAATGGATTCGACTCTCCCCGCATGGAATTACACCTCAAAACAGCCGCGAACTGGTCGAGTGCTTAGATGAAATCGCTGCGGTACGCGCCGGGGTGACTAACGCTCAGGAGGCCGTCGTCGAACGCTTCCTCTGCCCCATCGTCAGTCCCATGAATTCGCTCGCTATCGGGAGAAACTATGCCCTCCACGCCCAAGAGACGGGTTCGGAGGTTCCAGACCAACCGATGATGTTCACCAAACTCATTGGTTCATTCACTGGGGCAAATGACGTCATTCCCTTGGATCTGCAACTCACGAACAAACTCGACTATGAGGTTGAGCTCGTCGTCCTGATCGGGAGAACTGCCAGTAGAGTCCGGCGGGAGGACGCGCTCAAGCACGTAGCTGGCTATCTAGTGGGCAACGACGTCTCCGCCCGCGATTGCCAACAGCGGGACGGCCAATACGACAGGGCTAAAGGCATGGATGGTTTTGGGCCACTCGGCCCGTGGATTACTACAGCGGAGGACGTTTCCGACCCGCAGAACCTGTCTCTCGTGAGTTCCGTAAACGGTGAAGTCAGGCAATCCTCCAACACCCAGCACATGATTTTCGACGTTGCCTTCCTTATCGAGTACCTGTCCGCTGGAATCACATTGCATCCGGGTGACGTCATCTGGACTGGAACACCTCATGGAGTTGCTCTGGGAATGGGGGACGATAATGCATTTCTCAATCCTGGTGATCGGATCAAATGCGAGATCGATCAGTTGGGCGCCCTAGACAACCTTATTACCGCACGCACGTAATGCGCAGACCGGCTCGGGGAGGCACCAGGCACCCCGGGCCGGTCGGGTTGCCATCCTGTAGCCGGTAAAGACATACATTTAGGGGCCGACCTCTGACAGCAGCGCCATCTCCCCGTTGACTCGTTCGGAGCTCTCCCGCCCGGACATGCTCCATTGTCCGATTCAGATGTTCCTTGCGTTCCTAGGGCGGGCGGGGTT